>NZ_JBPQTL010000079.1:0-25888 GCF_051386295.1 Micromonospora sp. URMC 105
GGGTCAGGGGGTGGGGTCGATGGTGGTGAGGCGCTGGGTGGCGCGGGAGAGAGCGACGTAGAGGGTGCGGACGCCCGAGCCGGGGTCGGCGCGGATCTCGCTGGGGGCGACCAGCACGACGCCGTCGTACTCCATGCCCTTGGCCTGCAGGCTGGTCACCACCTGGAGCCGGCCGCCGCCGCGCCCGCCCAGCCAGCCGGCGACCTCGTCGCGGCGCGGCACCGGCGTGATCACGCCGACGGTGCCCTCCACCTCGCCGAGCAGCGTGTCGACCGCGTCGGCGGTCGCCGCCGCCAGCCGGTCCGCGCCGACGGTCAGCGCGACCGGCTCCACGCCGGTGGAGCGGACCGCCGTCGGCAGCGCCAGGTCGGGGTAGAGCCGACGGATCTCCGCCGCCGCCACCGCGAAAATCTCCGCGGAGTTGCGGTAGTTCGTGGTCAGCGCGAACCGCTGCCGCCGACGCCGGCCCAGCGCCTGCTCCCGGGCCCGGTCCAGCTCCTGCGGATCACCCGTCCACGCGGTCTGCGCCGGGTCGCCCACCACCGTCCAGGAGGCGAGCCGGCCGCGCCGGCCGACCATCCGCCACTGCATCGGCGAGACGTCCTGCGCCTCGTCGACCACCACGTGCGCGTAGTCGCGGTAGTCCTCGGGGCGCTCCCGGGCCGCCGCGCGGGCGGCGCGCTGCCGGTCGGCGAACGTGCTCAGCTCGCGGACACCACCGGCCAGCTGGTACGGGTCGCGCTTCGCCTTCGCCGGCCGCACCGGCTTGCCCAGTAGTGCGTCCAGCTCGTCGAGCAGGGCGATGTCGGCCACCGTCGGCCCCTGCGCGTCCAGCGTCCGGTACGCCTCGGTCAGCAGCGCGGTCTCCGCCCGGGACAGGATGCCCCCGGCGTACCGGCGCAGCCGCTCCGGCCGGGCCAGCCAGCCCAGCACGTGCCGCGGGTGCAGCCGGGGCCACCACGCCTTGAGGAACTCCCGGAACTCCGGCCGCTCGATGATCTCGTCCTCGAAGGCGCGCTGCTCCGGCAGGCGCGGCACGGCCAACCGGCGGGCCTGCGCGAACAGCGCCGCGAGGACCGCGTCGAAGGCGATCCGCCGTACCTCGTTGCGCCGGGCGCCCCGGGACAGCGCCCGGTCCCGGACGGCGTCCAGCTCGCGGCGCTCCAGCCGCAGCAGCGCGCCCCGGTAGAGCAGGCGCAGCTCGTCGGGGCCGTCCGGCACCGCGTCGTGGACCGCGCGCTCCAGCACCTTTCGCATCCGCAGCGAGCCCTTCACCGCCGCCACCTCCGGCGGGTCGGTCCGGGTCGCCGAGATGCCCGGGAAGAGCGAGCCGAGCGAGTGCAGGGTGGCGGCCTCCTCGCCGAGCGAGGGCAGCACCGAGGCGATGTACTCCACGAAGACCGAGGACGGGCCGACCACCAGGATGCCGCCGCCGGCGTACCGGCTGCGGTCGGAATAGAGCAGGTACGCCGCCCGGTGCAGGGCGACGGCCGTCTTGCCGGTGCCCGGGCCGCCCGAGACGATGGTGACCCCGGAGCCGGGGGAGCGGATAGCCTCGTCCTGCTCCCGCTGGATGGTGGCCACGATGTCGCGCATCCCCCGGCCGGTGGCCCGGGACAGGGTCGCCAGCAGCGCGCCGTCACCCACCACCGCCATGTCGGCCGGCGCCGCCTCCGGGTCCAGTAGGTCGTCCTCGATCCGGGTGACCTTCTCGGCCGCCGACTGGATGGTGCGCCGCCGCACCACGCCCAGCGGCTCGGCCGGCGTCGCCTGGTAGAACGCGGCGGCTGCCGGGGCCCGCCAGTCCACCACCAGCGTCTCGGCGTTCTCGCCGCGCACGCCGAGCCGGCCCACGTGCAGCACCTGCCCGGTACGCAGGTCGAGCCGGCCGAAGACCAGCCCCTCGTGCTCGGCGTCCAGCACGTGCCGCCGCTGCGCGGCGTGGAAGACCATCGCGTCCCGCTCGACCAGCGCGCCGAAGTTGCCCACCCGGGCCAGCCGGTAGCCCTCCTTCTCGGCCTGGGCCGCGGAACGGCGCAGTTCGGCCAGGCGGGCGTACACCCGGTCGAGATGCCGCTGCTCGGCGGCGATCTCCTGCTCCAGGGTGGTCTGGTCGGTCAACGTGAGGACTCCTGTGCGACGGCGGCGGCCGGGCGCGGGCGCACGCCGGGCGGAATGAGGGTACGGGCAGCCTGCCACCCCCTGTCGGGGCCATGCCGCGTACCGCGACGTCGGACACCCTCCACCGACCGGTCAGCCGGCCGGCGTCGGCTCCGTCGCGCCCGTCTTCGTCGGTGTGGGCCCGGTCGTCCCCGGGTCGGTCGCGCCGATCTCCGTCGCGCCGGCCAGCACCCTGCCCAGCACCGCGGCCAGCGCGGCGTTCACCTCGTCCGGCCGCTCCATCATCAGCATGTGCCCGCCTCCCGGGCAGACGGTCAGCTCGGTCGCCGGCAGCGCGGCGGCGATCGACTCGGCGCAGGGCGGCGGGGTGAGCCGGTCCCGGTCGCCGACCAGCGCCGCCGCCGGCAGGTGGGCCAGCTCGGCCAGGGTCTCCAGCCGGTGCTGGGCGCCGATCGAGGCGCGGAACCCGCCGATCGAGCGCAGCGAGGCGCGGGCCACCGCCGAGGTGACCAGCCGGATGTCGGACGGGTCGCAGCGGTCGCCGAAGAGCATCCAGCGGATGCTGGGTCGCAGCGCGCGCAGCAGCGCCCGGGGCGGGCGCCAGGAGCCGCACCGGGCCAGCACCCCGGCGCCGGTGGTCTCGGCGAGGCGGATCAGCCGGGCGATGCGCGGCGACAGCCCGTAGACGGTGTGCGTGTGCCCCTCGGCGGTGGTCGAGACGAAGACCAGCCCGGCGGTACGGGCCGCGAAGTGCTCGGGGTGGCGGTGGGCGTACTCCATCACGGTCATCCCGCCCATCGAGTGCCCCACCAGCACGACCGGGCCGGTGGGCGCCACCGCGTCCAGCACCGCGGCGAGATCGTCGCCGAGCTGGGCCAGGGTCGCCGTGCGCAGGGCCATGCAGCTGGAGCGGCCGTGCCCGCGGGCGTCGTAGGTGACCACCCGGACCCGCTCGCCGAAGCGGGCCGTCAGGTCGGCGAGCTGGCGGTGCCAGGCCCGCCCGTCCAGCGTCCAGCCGTGCAGCAGGACCACGGTGACGTCGGCGTCCGGCGGCCCGGTCACCTCGACGTGCAGGCGCACGTCGTCGGGAAGCCGTACCTGCTGATGCTCCGGCATCGTTACCTCCCCGGGCCGCCCGGTCCCCTGACACCGGAGTTGACCCGGCGGTAACACCGGCTACCCGTCATGACACCACGCCAACCGTGGTGGTGAGAAGATTCGCATCCCGCCCCGCGAGGTCGGATCCGTGACCAGGCTGGGAGACATGACCGGTGCGGGCACGGGAACGGGGCGGACGCCCCGGGCCGCGCTGGCCGACCTGCTGGCCGGCAACCGCCGCTTCGTCAGCGGCCGGCCGGTGCACGGCCACGACGTCACCGCCGCCGCGGCCGTCGCCTCCGGCGACCAGCAGCCGTACGCGGTGCTGCTCGGCTGCATCGACTCGCGGGTCCCGCTGGAGGCGATCTTCGACCAGACCTTCGGCTCGATCTGCGTGATCCGCACCGGCGCGCACGTGCTGGACCGGGCGGTCCTCGGCTCCATCGAGTACGTGGTGGGCCAGCTCGGGGTGCCCCTGGTGATGGTGCTCGGCCACGAGCGCTGCGGGGCGGTCGCCTCGGCGGTGCAGAGCCTGCGCACCGGGGACCGGCCGGGCGGCTCGCTGGCGTACGTGGTGGACCAGATCGCCCCGGCGGTGACCGAGGTGGGGGCGGACGACCCGCAGGCACATCCGATGGCGGTACGCCGGCACGTGCTGCGCACGGTGGCCGCCCTGCGCGCCGACGACCTGCTCACCGGGCCGGTCGCCGAGGGGCGGGTGGACGTGGTCGGCGCCCTCTACGACCTGGCCACCGGCGAGGTCGCCCTGCTCGGCCACTGACCGCGCCCCGTCAAGATCAACGCGAGATGCGGCGTGTCGGGGTGTCCCCGCGCCGGGACGCCCCGACACGCCGCAAACGGTGCCCGAGACCAGGACCGGGGCAGACGGAAACCGCCCGCCGGGGGTTACCCGACGGGCGGTTCCAGGTGTGGCTCGGGGGAGAGGGCTCAGCCCTCGAAGACGCCGGCCTCGACGAGACGCTTCTCGGTCTTGTCCCAGCCGTCGCCCGGGTGGGTGGCGGCGAGGTTGTTGATCTCGGCGCGGATCTTGGCGGCGTGGCCGGCCGCGGCCAGCACGCGGATCTCCTCGACGAAGGCGTCCGAGTCGGTGCGCAGGTGCGCGGTCTTGCCGTTGGTCAGGTTCCGCACGTAGGCGTGCTTGCCGCCGTTGAGCGGGATGAGGTACTTGAACTCGCCCAGCACGCTGAGGGCGCCACCCTGGCCAGCCTGGCCGGCCCGGACTGACGCGCGCGCGGTCTTAGAGGTGTTGCTCGCCACGGAGGTACTCCTTGCAAGACGTACGGGAGGACGGAAACCGTCCGGGGGCTGTGCGGGAGACGCCCGGTTGAGCCTCGGCCCGCGAAGATGTACGACGGCGCAGAACCGCCCAGAGAACTGTACACGACCACGATGACCTGCTGGCCACCGTGCCTGTCGGGAAGCACAACCGGGTTCACCGGTCCGGGTATTTCCACCCGGCGAATTTTCCGATTCCCTGGCGCACCATCCGTCCCACCAGTCATCATGTGTTGCAGGAACCACTCGGGTGGTCGAGGTCGTAGGGGAAGACGCACCTCGGTCTCCGGGAGGTCACCGTGCCAACGCGTGGCGTCGTATACGTCCACTCGACCCCGCTCGCCGTGTGCTCACACGTCGAGTGGGCGATCGCGCGCGTCCTCGCCGCGCCGGTCAACCTGCAGTGGACGGCCCAGCCCGTCGATCCCGGCGCCCGCCGGGCCGAGTGCGGGTGGACCGGCCGCCCGGGGACGGGCGCCGAGCTGGCTGCTGCCCTCCGGCAGTGGCCCATGATCCGTTTCGAGGTCTCCGAGGAGCCCAGTCCGGGCGCCGACGGTGAGCGCTTCATGTACGTCCCCGGCCGTGGCCTGTTCCGCGCCACCGTCGGCGCGGCCGGCGACATCCAGCTCGGCGAGGACCGGCTGCGCAGCATCATGGCGACCGCCCGCGCCCCGGAGGCGTTGGCGCACGCCCTGGACAAGGCGCTCGGCACCGCCTGGGACGCCGAGCTGGAGCCCTACCGGTACGCCGGGGACGGTGCCCCGGTGACGCTGCTCACCCGGGTCGGTTGAGCCCGGCGGCGCACCCGGACACCCGGGGGCGGACCGGCACGGCGGACCGGCCGGGTGCCGGGCCCAGGTTGCCCCGATAAGTCGGCAACGGGTTTGATGGGCCCCGTGTCGACCTCACCGCGACGTGCCGGCGTCGCCCTCGCCGCCCTGACCGCGCTGCTCGTCTCCGGGTGCTCGGCGGAGCCGGAACGGTCGCGCCCGGCACCGAGCCCGTCGGCCTCCACCGCGCCGAGCCCGGCCGGCACGCCGGCGGACCCGGCCGCGCGGGCCGCCGCGCTGGTCGGCACGCTTGCCGACGAGGACCTGGCCGGCCAGGTGCTGATGCCCTACGCGTACGGCAGCTCGGCGACGAAGGTGACCCCCGCCTCCGCCGCCGGCAACCGCGCCCTCGCCGGGGTCGACACCCCCGCCGAGATGATCGCGAAATACCGCCTCGGCGGGCTGATCCTGGTCGGTTTCAGCGCCGACGACCCGACCGCCGGCAACCAGGCCACCACCAACGTCGACAACCCGGCGCAGGTGCGCGACCTCACCACCGGGCTGCGCGCCGCCGCGGCGAAGCTCCCCGCCGGCGCGGCGCCCTTCCTGGTCGGCACCGACCAGGAGTATGGCGTGGTGACCCGGATCACCGACGGGGTGACCACCCTGCCCAGCGCGCTCGCCGCCGGTGCGGCCGACGACCCGGCGCTGACCGAGGCCGCCTGGCGTGCCGCCGGGACCGAGCTGGCCGCGATGGGGATCAACCTCGACTTCGCCCCGGTCGCCGACGTGCTGGCCACCCGCAGCACGGTGATCGGCTCCCGGTCCTTCGGCGCCGACCCGAAGCGGGCGTCCGCCCAGGTCGCCGGCGCGGTCAAGGGCCTGCAGAGCGCCGGCGTCGCGGCGAGCGTCAAGCACTTCCCCGGGCACGGGCTCAGCGCCGCCGACTCGCACAAGGACCTGCCGGTAATCGGCCAGCCGCGCAAGGAGCTCGACGCCACCGCCTTCCCGCCCTTCACTGCCGGCATCGACGCCGGGACGATGGCGGTGATGTCGGCCCACCTCGACGTCAAGGCGGTCGACCCGGGCACCCCGGCCACCTTCTCCCGCAAGCTCCTCACCGACGTGCTGCGCGGTCAGCTCGGCTTCAAGGGCGTGGTGATCACCGACGGGATGAACATGGCGCCGGCCAAGCGCTGGTCCCCGGGCGAGGCCGCGGTCCGGGCGCTGCTGGCCGGCAACGACCTGATCCTGATGACGCCGCACGTCGGCCAGGCGTACGACGGGCTGCTCGCCGCGCTGCGCGACGGGTCGCTGCCCCGGGCCCGGCTGGTCGAGGCGGCCACCCGGGTGCTGACCATGAAGTTCCAGCTCGCCGACCGGCCGGCCCCGGCGATGTCCACCCTGAACAGCACCGAGCACCGCAAGGCGGCGCAGGATCTCGCCGCGGCGGCGGTGACCGTGCTGCGCGGCTCCTGCGGCGCCCCGGTCCGTGGCCCGGTGACCGTCACCTCCTCGGCCGGCCGGGACCGCACCCGCGCCGCGCTGACCGAGGCGCTGACCGCGGCCGGGGTGACCGTGGTGCCGAGCGGCGGCACCAAGGTGCACCTGGTCGGGTACGGCGACGGCGCGGGCGACCTGAGCGCCGACGCGACGGTGACGGTGGCCATGGACACCCCGTACGTGCTGGAGAAGGCGACCTCGCCGACCCTGCTGGCCACCTACTCCTCCAGCCGTACCTCGATGACCGCCCTGGCCGACGTGCTGGCCGGCCGGCAGCGCCCGGGCGGCCGGTCGCCGGTGCGGGTGCCGGGGCTGCCGGCCACCACCTGCGCGGCCTGAGGACCGTCCGCGACCGGCCCGGACGGCACCCGTCCGGCTGATAGCGTGCGGTGGTCCACCAGGGGAAAGACGCAGGGGAGGGGCGAGCGCCGTGACGCGACCCGAGCCGGCCCTCTCGGTGGTGGTGCCGATGTTCGACGAGGAGAGCGTCCTGCCGTTGCTGGCCCGGCGGCTGCGCGCGGTCCTCGACGGCCTCGGTGAGCCGTACGAGGTGGTGGCCGTCGACGACGGCAGCACCGACGGCACCCGTGCCGGGCTGGCCGCGCTGCGCTCCGGCTGGCCCGAGCTGCGGGTGCTGCGGCTGCGCCGCAACAGCGGTCACCAGGCGGCCCTGGTCGCCGGGGTGCTCCGGGCCCGCGGCCGGTACGTGGTCAGCATCGACGCCGACCTCCAGGACCCGCCCGAGACGATCGTCGACATGCTCCGGCTCGCCCGTGCCGAGGACCTCGACGTCGTCTACGGCGTCCGGGCCGACCGGCGCACCGACAGCGCGTTCAAGCGGTGGACCGCGACGGGCTACTACCGGCTGATGCGCCGCCTGGTCGGCAAGCAGGTGCCCGCCGAGGCCGGCGACTTCCGGCTGCTCAGCCGCGCCGTCGTCGAGGCGCTTCGCGAGCTGCCCGAGCGCGCCCCGGTGCTGCGGCTGGTGGTGCCCTGGCTCGGCTTTCCCAGTGGCGAGGTCGGCTACCAGCGCGGCGAGCGGGCCGCCGGACGGACCAAGTACCCGCTGTCCCGGATGGCCGGGCTGGCCGCCGAGAGCGTGACCAGCTTCTCCGCCGCGCCGCTGCGCTTCGCCACCTGGCTGGGGCTGGCCGGCGTGGCGGTCTGCGGGGTGCTGGTGGTGGTGGCCGTGCTCGCCTGGCTGGCCGGGTCCACGGTCTCCGGCTGGCCCTCGCTCTACGTGGCGGTCCTCTTCCTCGGCGCGGTGCAGCTGCTCTGCCTCGGCCTGCTCGGCGAGTACGTGGCCCGCATCTACACCGCCGTGCAGGGGCGGCCGACGTACTCCGTCGCCGCCGACAGCGCCGACGGACCCGCCGCGGACGACACCGACGGACCCGCCGCCGACCGCACCGACGGATCCGGCGCCGCCAGCGCCGACGGACCCGCCGCCGACCGCACCGACGTGGCGGCCGACGGACCCGCCGCCGACGGGGCCGCCGGGCCGGCGGAGGCCGGTGCGGACGAGCTGGCCGACAGCCTGCGGTGACCGCCCTCGCCACCGGCGACGCCACCCCGGCCGCTGCCCCGCCGCGTCGTCGACCGGCCCTGGCCCGCTTCGCGCCGGCGCTCTGCGGGTACGCCTTCGTCGCGGTCACCCTGCTCGCCGCCGGCACGCCCGCGCCCGCGATCGTCCGGTACACGCTCTACGGCGCGCTCGCCGTGGTGCTGCCCGGCACCCTGCTCTGGCGCACCCTGCGCCGCCGCCCGCACACCCTGGTCGAGGACGTCGCGCTGGGTGCCGCCCTCGGGCTGGTGCTGGAGCTGGCCGCCTGGGCCGCCTGCACCGCCGCCGGCCTGCCGGGCTGGCTGCGGCTCTGGCCGGTGGCGGTGCTGGCGCCGTACGCCGCCGTGCCCCGGCTGCGCCGGCACTGGGGAGCGGGCGCGACGACCCCGGTGCCGACCGGCTGGGCCTGGTCGGTCGCCGCGGTGGTCGCCGGGTTCACGCTCTACCTCCACGAGTCGTTCCTGCGGGTCAACCCGGTGCTCCCCGCCGACGAGGGGCAGGCCCAGTACATCGACCTGGCATTCCAGCTCTCGCTGGCCGGGGCGGCCACCCACCAGGTGCCCCCGGAGGTCCCGCAGGTGGCGGGGGAACCGCTGCACTACCACTGGTTCGGCTTCGCCCACCTCGCGGCGGCCAGCCTGGTCAGCGGCGTCGACCTGCCCACGGTCTTCTTCCGCCTCGCCGTGCCGGCGCTCTGCGCGCTCGCCGTCGTGCTGGTCGCGGTGGTCGGCTGGCGAGTCACCGGCCGGCCGTACGCCGGGGTGGTCGCCGCCGGGCTGATGTTCACGGTGGGGGAGTTCGGCTTCGAGAACGGCCTGCGGCAGCTCTTCGGCAGCCAGGTGACCTTCATCGTCTGGGGCAGCCCGTCGATGACGTACAGCTGGGTGCTGCTGCTGCCGTTGATCGCCGTGCTCGCCGAGATCGTCGGCCGGGCCGGGAGCAGCACCGTCCCGCCGGTCGGGCGGGGCGCCTGGGTGCTGGCCGCCGTCCTGCTCGCCGCCTCCACCGGGGCCAAGGCCAGCTCGGTGCCGGTGGTGCTGGCCGCGCTGGCGTTCACCGCCGCGGTCACCCTGGCGACCCGGCGGCGGCTGCCGCGGGCGGTGCTGCTCGCGGCGGCGCTGGCCCTGGCGGCGCAGGTGTTCGCCACCGCCGTCCTCTTCGCCTTCGAGAGCCACGGCGTCACCGTGGAGCCGTTCTCCGGGCTGCGCCCGTACGTCGGGCAGGGGCACTCCGGCCCGGTGACCGTGCTGCTCTGGGCCGCGGTGCTGGTCGCCTTCCTGCTCAACCTCCAGCTCCGCCTGGCCGGCGTGGTGGCGCTGCTCGGGCTGCGCCGGGGGCGGCTGGAGCCGGCGCAGGTCTTCCTGCTCGGCGGGGCGCTCGCCGGTCCGGCGGTCTACCTGCTGGTCGCCCACCCGGGCAGCAGCAACCAGTACTTCACCCGGACCGGTTTCGCCTTCGGGGTGCTGCTGTCCGGCTGGGGCTTCGTCGAGCTGCTGGATCGGGCCGCCCTGCCGGCCCGGGGCCGGGTGCTGCTCGGCGTGGGCGCGGCCGGCCTGGCGCTGGCGCTGACCGCGTACCAGCTGCGTTTTCCGGCGACCGTGCCGTCCGACCGGCCGTACGCGGCGGTGCTGCCGCTGCTGTGGTGGGCGGGGGCGCTGCTGGTGGCGGTGGTGCTGGTGGCCCTGCTCTGGCCGGGACTGGTCGACCGCTGGCCCGCCCTGGCCGGCCGGGGCCCGCTGGTGCTGCTCACCGCGCTGCTGGTGGCCGGCGCGCCTGGCCTGGTGCTCGACGCGGCGGCGGCCCGGCACTTCACCAACGGCGGGGCGTACGCGGTGGAGGCGATGCCGGCCTCCCGGGTGCAGGCGGCCCGCTGGGTGCGCGCGCACTCCGCGCCGCAGGACGTGCTGGCCACCAACGTGCACTGCCGGGTGGTGGTGAGCGGCTGGTGCGACGCCCGCTCGTTCTGGCTCAGCGGTTACGCCGAACGGCCGGTGCTGGTGGAGGGGTGGGCGTTCGCGCCCCGGATGGTCGGGCTCCCCGAGGGCCCGTACGCCCCGTTCTGGGACGCCGAGCGACTGCGCGCCAACGACGCCGCGTTCAGCGCGCCCACCGCCGCCGGCCTGGCCGAACTGCGCGACCGGTACGGCGTGCGCTGGCTGGTCGTCGACCGCGCGGTCGCTCGGGAGTCCCCGGAGCTGGCCGGGCTGGCCGACCTGCGCCACGAGAACGGCCGGATGGCCGTCTACCGGCTGCGCTGACGCCCGGCCCGCCGCTGCCGGGCCGGGCGTCCCCGCTCACTTCGGCAGGTTGGTGCTCGACTTGACCAGCTGGTACGCCGGGAGCATCGCGGTGAACTCCTCGTCGTCCGAGCCGCCGAGGGTCACCAGGATCTTGCCGTAGAGGCTGGAGACCAGGATCGCCCGCTTACGTCCGTCGTCACCGGTCCAGGTCGCCTCGAACGAGTCCAGCGGGCCGGCCTTGGTGCGCCGGTACTGCCGCTCCTCGGCCGAGCCGTAGTCGTCGATGAACTTGTCCAGCGTGATCTGCGGCGTACGGGGCGCCGCCCCCTGGACCCGCCACACCCGCAGGAAGCCGATGTGCCCGGCCGGCTTCGCGTCGATCTCGCAGAGCAGGATGGCCGGTCCGATCTGGAAGTCCGTGCCGGGGGTCACCGCCTTGACCTTCCACTTCGCGGGGACGGAGAAGGTGATCGGCAGTGGGCAGGCGCTGCCCTTCGGGCCGACCGCGGTGCCGGCGGCGGCCGGGGCGACCTCGTCGTACCAGGGCTCACCGGCCGCGACCGGCGAGGCGGTCGGACTCGCCGACGGCGACGGCGACGGCGCGGCGGCGGGCGTCTTCCCGTCCTCGCCGCAACCGGTCGCCACGGTCAGGGTGAGCGCGGCCAGTACGGCCACCCGTCGGATCATGTGTCACGTCCCCCGTCGGATCTCGTGCCATCGGCAGATTTCATGCCGTCCATGTGACGGCCGGGAGATGTTAGCCGAGGGGACGTGCGCGCGGGGGCCGCCGGTTCAGGCCGGGCGGTGGGCGCGCAGCATCAGCGAGACCCCGGGCAGCGAGCGCACCGGCAGGTACCGCTCGGCGGTGACGACCGTGCGCAGCCCCAGGTTGACCAGGGGGTGCAGGTCGTCCAGGTCGCTGCCGGTGGACGTCCGCCGCCGCCAGGCGGCGACCGGGCGCAGCAGCACGTTCCAGCTCCACAGCTCGTCGACCACCAGGCCGGCCTTCTCCACCACCGCCCGCAGCGACTCCCGGTCGTAGCGGCGGACGTGCCCGACCGCCACGTCGTGGGCCGACCAGAGCGCCATGTCGCAGGGCACCGCGATCAGGGCTGTCCCGCCGGGGCGCAGCGTGCGGCGGATCTCGGCGGCGGCCAGCTGGTCCTCGTCGACGTGTTCCAGGATGTCGAAGGCGACCACCAGGCCGAGGCGCGCCGAGCCGACCGGCAGGTGCCGGGCGTCGGCCCGGATCACCTCGAGCCCGCGTTCCCGGGCCACCCCGGCGCCCTCGGCGCTGTACTCCAGGGCCACCGGCCGCCACCCGTGCGCCCGCAGCACCCGGGTGTTGCCGCCGCCGGCCGCGCCCACGTCCAGGGCCCGCCCGGGGCGGGTCCCGGCGGCGGCCATCCGGCGCAGCGACCGGGCCAGCAGGGCCCGCCGCTCGCGGTACCACCAGTGGGTGTCCTCAAGCGCGGCGAGCTTGCGGATCTCCGTCGCTTCCAGAACGTGCTCCTCGGGCCTAGGCGGCCCTCACCCTAACCGCCCGCACGGTCCCCAGCCGGTGATCATGAGGTTGGCGGCAGCGAAAGAGATCCACATCGCCGTCAACTTCATGATCGCCAAGCGTGGGGGCCCGCGCTGCGCTAGCGCGGGCCCCCACGGGTGCGAGCGGGGTTACAGGGGGATGTTGCCGTGCGCGCCGCGTGCGGCCGGGGCGCCGGCGAGCGCCTCGGCGATCCGGCGCCGGGTCTCCTCCGGCTTGATCACGTCGTCCACCACGCCGATCTCCAGCGCCCGGTTCACCCCGCCGGCGACCCGGATCTGCTCCTCGATCAGCTGCGCGCGCAGCGTCTCGCGCTCCTCCGCCGGGGCGGCAGCGAGCCTCTTGCGGTGCAGGATGTTCACCGCCGCGCTGGCGCCCATCACCGCGACCTCCGCGTTCGGCCAGGCGAAGACCGCGGTCGCGCCGAGCGAGCGGGAGTTCATCGCGATGTACGCGCCGCCGTACGCCTTGCGGGTCACCAGCGTCACCCGCGGCACCACCGCCTCGGCGAAGGCGTGCAGCAGCTTCGCCCCGCGCCGGACCACGCCGTCCCACTCCTGGCCCAGGCCGGGCAGGTAGCCGGGCACGTCGACCAGCACGATCAGCGGCACCCCGAGCGAGTCGCACATCCGCACGAAGCGGGCCGCCTTCTCGGCGCTGGACGCGTCGAGGCAGCCACCCAGCCGCAGCGGGTTGTTGGCGATCACGCCGACCGTCCGGCCGGCGAACCGGCCGAGCGTGGTGACGACGTTCGGGGCCCACTTGGCGTGCAGCTCTACGCCGGGGGCGTCCAGCAGCGCCTTGACCACGGGCTTCACGTCGTACGCCCGGTTGGTCTCGGTCGGCATCTTGGCGGTCAGGTCGTGGCCGTCCTCGCCGCCGGTCGGCACGTCGTCCGGGGAGAGCCGGCCCTGGCGGCCGAGCAGGGCGGCGAGCTTGCGCGACTCGGTCATCGCCGCCTCGTCGTCGGCGCAGGTCACGTGCACCACACCGGAGCGCCGGCCGTGCGGCTCGGGGCCGCCGAGGCGCTCCATGTCGACCTGCTCGCCGGTGACGCTGCGGACCACCTCGGGACCGGTGACGAAGATCCGCCCCGCGCCGCTCATCACCACGATGTCGGTCAGCGCCGGACCGTACGCGGCGCCACCGGCCGCCGGGCCGAGCACCACCGAGATCTGCGGCACCCGGCCGGAGGCCCGGACCATGGCGGCGAAGACCTGGCCGACGGCGTCGAGCGCGACCACGCCCTCGGCCAGCCGGGCCCCGCCGGAGTGCCAGAGGCCGAGCACCGGCACCCGCTCCCGCACCGCGGTGTCGATCGCGTCGACGATGTGCCGGCACCCCTCGGTGCCCATCGCGCCGCCCATCTTCGTGGCGTCGGTGGCGTACGCGATCGCCGGCGTGCCGTCGATCTCACCCCGCGCCCAGAGCACGCCGGAGGTGTCCCGCGGCGCCAGCAGGCGCAGCGAGCCGGCGTCGAACAGGGCCCGGAGGCGCAGCTCCGGATCCCGGTAGTCCACGGTGGATGTGTCCGCGCCAACGGCGGCGGTGGTGGTCACGTGAGCCTCCAAGGCTGTGGTCTCAGGCCCGCGTGAAGACGAGAGCCACGTTGTGTCCGCCGAAGCCGAACGAGTTGTTCAGCGCGGCGGGGATGTCCATGTGGCGCGCCTTGTTGGCGGCCACCTCCAGGGTGAGGCCGTCGTCCGGGTCGTCGAGGTTGATCGTCGGAGGTACGACACCGTCGCGGATGGCCAGGATGGTGGCGATCGACTCCAGCGCGCCCGCCGCGCCGAGCAGGTGCCCGGACATCGACTTGGTGGCGGTCAGCACCGGGTGGTCGCCGAGCGCCTCGTGCAGCGCCTTGATCTCGGCGATGTCACCGACCGGGGTCGAGGTGGCGTGCGCGTTGACGTGCACGATGTCGGACTTCGCCACGTCCGCGTCGGCGATCGCCTTGGCGATGGCCCGGATCGCGCCCGCACCGTCCGGGTGCGGCTGGACGATGTCGTAGCCGTCGGAGGTGATGCCCGAGCCGGCCAGCCGCGCGTACACCCGGGCGCCCCGGGCGGCGGCGTGCTCGGCCCGCTCCAGCACCAGGATGCCGGCGCCCTCACCGAGGACGAAGCCGTCGCGGCCCTTGTCCCAGGGACGGGAGGCCTGCTCCGGCTCGTCGTTGCGGGTCGACATGGCCCGCATCGAGCTGAAGCCGGCGATCGGCAGCTGGTGGATGACCGCCTCGGTGCCGCCGGCCACCACCACGTCGGCCCGGCCGGCCCGGATCATGTCCATGGCGAGCGCGATGGCCTCCGCGCCGGTCGCGCAGGCGCTGGCCACCGAGTGCACGCCCGCCCGGGCGCCCAGCTCCAGCCCCACCCAGGCGGCGGGGCCGTTCGGCATCAGCATCGGGATGGTGTGCGGGGAGACCCGGCGGGGGCCGGAGGCCTCCAGGATGTCGTCCTGGGCGAGCAGGGTCAGCGCGCCGCCGATGCCGGAGCCGACGCTGACGCCCAGCCGGTCCGGGTCCAGCCCGGAGTCGGCCAGGCCGGCGTCCGCCCAGGCCTGCTGCGCCGCGATGATCGCGATCGCCTCGGAACGGTCGAGCCGGCGCAGCTTGACCCGGTCCAGCAGGCCGGCCGGGTCGACCGCCAGCTGGGCCGCGATCCGGACCGGCAACTGCCCGGCCCACTCCTGGGTGAGCGCACTCACCCCGGAGCGGCCGGCGAGCATGGCGTCCCAGGTCGACGCGACGTCCCCGCCCAGCGGGGTGGTCGCGCCGAGCCCGGTGACGACGACGTCGGTGCGACTCATATCAGGACTGCGCCTCGATGTAGGTGACGGCGTCCCCGACGGTCTTCAGGTTCTGCACCTCGTTGTCCGGGATCTTGACGCCGAACTTCTCCTCGGCCGCCACCACGACCTCCACCATGGAGAGCGAGTCGACGTCGAGGTCGTCGGTGAAGGACTTCCCCTCGGCCACGTCGTCCGGGTTCACCCCGGCAACCTCTTCGAGGATCTCGGCGAGGCCGGTGGTGATCTCGTCACGGGTCATTGCGGTTGGTTCCTTTCATCGGGGGTTGCTCGGCGGGCCGCGCCGCCCCCCCCCCCCCCCCCCCCCCCCCGCTCCTCGGCGCTGTCGCGCCGCAGGGGGTCATCAGGGGCAGCGGACGACCTGACCCGCGTAGGTCAGGCCACCGCCGAAGCCGAAGAGCAGCACCGGGGCGCCCGAGGGCACCTCCCGCCGCTCGATCAGCTTGGACAGGGCCAGCGGCACGCTCGCCGCCGAGGTGTTGCCGGACTCGACGATGTCCTTGGCGATGATCGCCTGCGGGATGTTCAGCCGCTTGGCGATGCCGTCGATGATCCGGGCGTTGGCCTGGTGCGGCACGAACGCGGCCAGCTCGGACGGGTCGACCCCGGCCCGCTCGCACGCCTGCAGGGCCAGCGGAGCCAGCGCGGTGGTGGCCCAGCGGAAGACCGCCTGCCCCTCCTGCGCGATGTACGGGCGCCAGCCCTCGATGCGTACCGCGTCGCTCTTCTCCGGCACCGATCCCCAGACCACCGGGCCGACCCCGGCGGGCTCGCCCTCGGCGGTGGCGGTGACCACGGCGGCCCCGGCGCCGTCGCCGAAGATGATGCAGGTGGAGCGGTCGGTCCAGTCGGTGAAGTCGGAGAGCTTCTCCGCGCCGATGACGATCGCGTTGCGCGCCGCCCCGGCCCGGATCGCGTGGTCCACCGTGCCGAGGGCGTAGGCGAAGCCCGAGCAGGCGGTGTTGATGTCGTACGCGCCCGGGGCGGTGATGCCCAGCTTGGCGGCGACCCGGCAGGCCACGTTCGGGCTGCGGTCGATCGACGTGCAGGTGGCCACCACGACCAGGTCGATGTCGGCGGCGGTGAGGCCGGAGTTGGCCAGCGCCTTGCCGGCGGCGGCGGTCGCCATGTCGGCCACGGTCTCGCCGTCGGCGATCCGCCGGGTCACGATGCCGACCCGGTCCCGGATCCACTCGTCGTTGGTGTCGACCAGCTGGGCGATGTCGTCGTTGGTGACCACGCGGGAGGGCTGGTAGTGGCCCATGGCGAGAATCCGGCTGCCGGTCATGCGGGGCCTCCGATGCGGGCGAGGGGTTGGCCCGGCGCGACCGGGTCGTCGTGGTGGGCCAGCCACTCGGTGAGCAGGCCGCTGTCGTGCGCGGTCACCTCGACCGGGCCCTGCCGGGTGGCGATGTGGCCGATCACCTGGCCGGTGCGGAGGTCGGCGCCCTCGGCGAGCTCCTCCGCCGGTGCGAACGTCCCGGCGGCGGGGGAGACCACCACCCGGAACTGGATCACCGGCTCGTGGCCGCGCAGCCCGCTGTGCCGGGCGATCAGGTCGCGCGCGGCGGGCAGGTCGTCGGGGGTGTTGAGGGTGACGATCTCGGGCACGCCGGTGGCCTTCAGCTCCCGCTTGACCAGGCCGGCCAGGGTGCCGGCCGGAGGCAGCTCGACCACGCCGGTGACGCCGAGGTCGGCCAGGGTCCGCATGCACAGGTCCCAGCGGACCGGCGCGGTGACCTGGCGGACCAGCCGCTGCACCATCTCGCGGCCGTGGTTGACCGCCGAGCCGTCGAGGTTGGACAGCAGGATCCGGACCGGCTCGGCCGGGGTGATCCCGGCGGCCACGCCGGCCAGCGCGGCCTCGGCCGGGGCCATGTACGGGGTGTGGAACGCGCCGGCCACCTTCAGCCGGGTGATCCGGGCCTTCGCCGGCGGCTCGGCGGCGAGCTTGTCCAGCGCGTCGAGCGCGCCGGCGGCGACGATCTGACCGGCGCCGTTGCGGTTGGCCGGGTGCAGCCCGTGCGCCGTGATGGCGGCGAGCACCTCGTCCGGGTCGCCGCCGAGCACGGCGGCCATCCCGGTGGGCTCCAGGGCGCAGGCGGCGGCCATCTCCCGGCCGCGTACCCCGGCGAGGGTGATCGCCGCCTCGGCCGGGAGCACCCCGGCGAGCGCGGCCGCACCGAGCTCACCGACGCTGTGCCCGGCGGTGACCGCGACGTCGTACATCGGCAGGTGCTCGGCGGCGAGCAGGGCCGCGGCGACCAGCAGTGGCTGCGTACGGGCGGTGTCCTTGATCTCGTCGGCGTCGGCCACGGTGCCGAGGCGCACCAGGTCGACCCCGGCGAGCGCGGACCACCAGCGCAGGCGGGCTTCGGTGCCGGGCAGGTCGAGCCAGGGAGTCAGGAAGCCGGGTTTCTGGGAACCCTGGCCGGGAGAGAGTACGGCGAGCACGTCTATGACTCTCCCGGATACCTGTGGGTAGCGCTGTGTCGTCGCCGACCAAACCGCACTAGGACCTTTGGAGGGTTCCTACAAAAATCAACGGCGCTCATCACCCGTCTGTGACGTTTTCCTGACGCCTGGGGGCATTGTCTGGGTCGGGACGGCAGTGACCCCCGGGACGATCGGGTCGAGCCGCCCGACGGTCAGCGCCACCTGGAGGGCGAACGCGTCCCGCGGCGACAGCGGCGTGAAGCCGGTCACCTCGGAGATCCGGCGCAGCCGGTAGCGGACCGTGTTCGGGTGCACGAAGAGCGACCGGGCCGCGCTCTCCAGCGTCCCGCCCGCGGTGAAGAAGGCGTCCAGGGTCTCCAGCAGCTCGCCGCCGGCGCGGACCAGCACTGCGTACACGTCGTGCCGCAGCCGTCGGCGGGCCTCGGCGTCGCCGGCGAGGGCCCGCTCGGGCAGCAGCTCCGCCGCCGGCACCGGGCGCGGCGCGGTGGGCCAGGCCGGCGCGGCGCGGAACCCGGCCAGCGCCGCCCGGGCCGACTCCGTCGCCTCGTCCAGGCTGGGCACGGCCGGCCCGACCACCACCGGCCCCTCCCCGAACGCGGGCAGCAGCTTCTCGGTGGCGGCCACCGGGTCCGCCGCGCCGCCGAGCACGATGACCAGCCGGTCGCCGTGCACGCCGCCGATCACCTCCACGCCGATGCGCCGGGCCTGGCGGTAGACGGTGTGCAGCACGGCGGCCACCTCCCCGCCGGGGGAGCGGCCCACCGCCACCGCCACCGGCGGGGCGTCGGTCCAGCCCAGCGCCGCCGCCCGGCTGGCCAGCACGTCGGGGGAGTCGCCGCGCAGCAGCGCGTCGACCAGCAGCGCCTGGAGCCGGGCGTCCCAGGACCCGCGGGACTCGGCGGCCCGGGCGTAGACCCGGGCGGCGGCGAAGGCGATCTCCCGGGAGAAGCGCAGCACCGCCTCGCGCAACTGCTGCTCCTCGCCCGGGGCGGCCAGGTGCGACACCTGCTCCTCGACCACGTCGATGGTCACCTTGATCAGCGCCACCGTCTGCTGGAGGCTGATCGAGCGGGCGAGGGCCTCCGGCGCGGTGGCGAAGACCTCGTCGGAGACCTCCTGGGTGCTGTCCGCGCTGCCGCCGCCGGAGCGCAGCCAGTGCACCAGGGACCGGGCGCCGGCCTGCGCCACCAGCATGACCCAGGAGCGCTGGTCGGCGGGGAGCTCGCGGAACCAGGGCAGGGTCTCGTCCATCCGGGCCACGCTGGCGGTGGCCAACGCCCCCGCCGCCCGTTCGATCCGGCGCAGCGTGGCCGACAGCTCCATCCCGCCCGGCTCGCTCACCGGTCCAGCCTGACACGTGCTGACCTGGCCCTTCACGGCGGGCGGTCAGCGGGGCGCGGTCAGCCCCAGCTCCTGGGCGAGGATGGCGGCCTGCACCCGGCTGCGCAGCTCCAGTTTCGCCAGGATCCGGCTGACGTGGGTCTTGGTGGTGCTCTCCGCCATCGCCAGCCGTTGCGCGATCTGCTGGTTGGACAGCCCGGCGCCGAGGCAGGCGAGCACGTCGCGCTCCCGGGGCGTCAGGGCCGCCACCGCCGACCGGGCCGCCGCCGGCGCCGGCGGAGCGCTGCGCGCGAAGGCGGTGATCAGCCGCCGGGTGACCGCCGGGGCGATGATCCCCTCGCCCCGTGCGACGGTCCGCACCGCCGCGACCAGTCCGGGCGCGTCGGTGTCCTTGAGCAGGAAGCCGGCCGCGCCGGCCCGCAGCGCGGCGAAGACGTACTCGTCGAGGCCGAAGGTGGTGAGCACCAGCACGTCGGCCAGCTGTTCGGCGACGATCTCGCGGGTGGCGGAGATCCCGTCCAGCCGAGGCATCCGGACGTCCAGCACGGCCACGTCGGGGCGCAGGTCCCGGCAGAGCCGCACCGCCTCCTCGCCGTCGCCGGCCTCGCCGACCACCTCGATCTCCGGTGCGGTCGACAGGATCAGCGCCAGGCCGGCCCGGACGGCGTCCTGGTCGTCGGCGAGCACCACCCGCACCCGGGCGGTCATCCGGACGCCCCGGTGGGCAGGGCGGCCAGGACCTGCCACTGCCCGTCCTCCGGCCCGGCCGAGAACCGCCCGTCCAGCAGCGCCGCCCGCTCCCGCATGCCGATCAGCCCGGCACCCGCGCCCGGCAGCCGCCCCGTCCCGCCACCGAGCGGGTTCCGCACCGTCACCACCACCTCCGCCGGCTCGTACGCGACGCTCAGCTCCGCCGCGCCCGCGCCGTGGCGCAGCGCGTTCGTCAGCGACTCCTGCACGATCCGGTACGCCGCCAGGTCCACCCCCACCGGCAGCGGCCGGGGCGTCCCGGTGACGGTGGCGCGCACCGTCAGGCCCGCCGCCGTCACCCGCGCGATCAGCCGGTCCAGTTCGTCGAGGCGTACCCGGGTGGGGCCCTCGGCCGGGTCCTCGCCGGCCGGGCCGCGGAGCAGGCCGATGAGCTGGCGCATCTCGGCCATGCCCTGCACGCTGCTCTCCCGGATCACCCGCAGCGCCGCGTCCACCCGGTCGCGGTCCAGCCGCGGCGCGGAGAGCACCGCGGTGGCGTGCAGGGCCACCGCGCTGAGGTGGTTGGCCACCACGTCGTGCAGCTCCCGGGCCATCCGCGCCCGCTCGGCCAGCACCGCCTGGCGGCGGTCCAGCTCGACCAGGCGGGCGGTCTGTTCGGCCCGGGCCCGTTCCGCCGCGGCCTGGTCCCGGTACTGGCGCACGCTCACCCCGGTGAGGACGGGCAGCACGCCGGCCAGCACGAACGGCACCCCCAGGGCGACGCCGCGCCAGCCCCACAGCAGCGCACCGGCCACCGCGCCGGCCGCGCTGAGCCCGACCGTGGCCCGCACCAGCCGGCGCCACAGCCGGGCCGGGCCGTACACGCAGGCGTCGTAGAGCACCTGGGTGTAGACCAGCGGGGTGCCCAGCGACACCCCGAGCGCCGCGTCGGCCAGCACCGCGCCGGTGCCGAGGGCCAGGCCGGTCCGGGGGGCCGCCCGGCGCAGCCCGACGGCCACGCAGATCACCGCCAGCGGCGCCAGGAAGAGCGCCTCCGGCGCCGGCGGATGCCAGGGGAGCTGCGGCTGGAATCCGACGCCGTGGAGAACCAGGCCACCGGCGAGCGCGACCCCGGCCAGCGCCAGGTCGCGCCCGGGCGTGCCGGAGCCGATCCAGGCCGGCGTCCGCATGACCCGATCCCACCACACCCGGCGCCGCCCGCCCTCCGTCCGCGGGAGGAGCCCGGCACCGGCGGCCTCCGCCGAAGGAGGTACCCGGTCCCGCGTCGCCGTGCCCGGGTCCGTCGAAGGATGGACCTCGATCTCGTTCCCGCCGTCGAGGCGGTGCCGCCGGTCGCCGAGGACGCTGGAGACCGACGACGGGGAGGTACGGATGCTGCTGGCGGTGATCGCCGCGTGCGAGATCGGGTTCTGGGTGGTGCTCGGCGCCGGGCTGGCCGCCCGGTACCTGCTGCGCCGGCCACGGCTGGGCACGGCCCTGCTGGTCTGTGTGCCCCTGGTCGACCTGGTGCTGCTGGTGGCGACGGTGCTGGACCTGCGGCGCGGGGCGACCGCGAACGTCACCCACGGGCTGGCCGCGGCGTACCTCGGCTTCTCGGTGGCCTTCGGTCACTCGATGGTCCGCTGGGCCGACCAGCGCTTCGCCCACCGCTTCGCCGGCGGGCCCCCGCCGGTCCGGCCGCCCCGGCACGGCTGGGCCCGCACCCGGCACGAGTGGCGGGAGTGGGGCAAGGCGCTGCTCGGCTGGGCGATCGCCTGCGCCCTGCTCGGCGCGGCCATCGTCTACGTCGACGACGCCGAGCGCACCCGTGAGCTGGTGAACTGGATCCGCAACCTCACCGTGGCCATCCTGGTCTGGCTGGTCGCCTTCCCGCTCTGGGAGACGATCTTCCCGCGCCGCCCCCGGAGCTGACTCCCGGGTACGCGCTGCAAACGGCGTCGGTGTCGGCCAGTACGGTGGCGTGGGCGCCGGGGCGACCTCCCGGCGCGCGACGCGAGCGTGAGGAGACCGGTGATGGCGCACGGGGAGGCCGAACACGGCTGCGCCCAGGGCGAGCCCTGCCGGCTCAGCCACCACGAGCAGCAGGGGCCGATGCGGCCCCACCGCCGGCTCGCGGCGGTGCCCTGCCCGGCCGAGCAGGCCGGCCGGGCGCCGGAGCGGGCCGACGAGGAGGTGGCGGTGCCCCGGCAGCGGTCCACCGAGCCGGCCGCGCCGGAGCCGCCGGCCTCGCGCCCGCGCGGCGTCGAGCCGGGTCCCCGCCCGTCGGCCGCCGAGCCGGACCCGTCGGCCGAGCCCGCCCCACCGGCCCCTCGGGCCTGCCGCAGCGACCTGGCCGGCTGGGCCGGCGCGCACCGGCACGGCCCGGTCCGGCCCCGCCGCCGCCCCGATCGCCGGGAACGGCCCCCGCACCGCTGGTGCTGACCACCTGACGGCCGTCCGGCCGCTAGCGTGAGCAGGGTGAAGGCGATCGCGATCGACGCGTACGGCCCTGCCGAGCAGCTCGCCCTGCGGGACCTGCCGGACCCACCGGTGGGCCCCGACACCGTGCTGGTGCGGGTCCGCGCGGCAGGTGTGAACCCGGTCGACTGGAAGGTCCGCGAGGGCTACCTGGCCACCGCGATCCCCGGTCACTTCCCGCTGGTGCCCGGCTGGGACGCGGCGGGTGAGGTGGTGGCGGTCGGGCCGGCGGTCGCCGGGTTCGCGGTGGGTGACGAGGTGATCGGGTACGTCCGCCGCGACCACCTCCAGTACGGCACGTACGCCGAACTCGTCCCGGCCCCCGAGCGCTGCCTGGCCGACAAGCCCGCGCAGGCGACCTGGGCGGAGGCCGCCGGCCTGCCGCTGGCCGGACTCACCGCGTACCAGGCGTTGCAGCTGGCCCGGACCGGCGCGGGGGACACCGTGCTGGTGCACGGGGCCTCGGGCGGGGTGGGACACCTGGCCGTGCAGGTGGCCCGGGCGCTCGGCGCCGACCGGGTGATCGGCACGGCGAGCGAGGCCAACCACGACTTCGTCCGCGCCCTCGGCGCCGAGCCGGTCGGCTACGGCGCCGGACTGGCCGACCGGGTCCGCGCCCTCGCGCCCGACGGGGTGGACGTGGCGCTGGACCTGTTCGGCGGGGAGGCGCTGGACGTCTCCGCCGCGCTGCTGGCCCGTGCCGCCCGCCTGGTCTCCACCGCCGACCCGGAGCACGTGACCCGGCTCGGTGGCAGCTACGTCTTCGTCAAGCCGTCCACCCAGGACCTCACCGTGCTGGCCGGGCTCGTCGACGCCGGCCGGCTGGCCGTGCACGTGGCACGGACGTTCCCGCTGGCGCAGGCCGCGGACGCGCAGCGCCTGGTGGAGGCGGGGCACGTCCGCGGCAAGGTGGTGCTGGAGGTCTGAGCCGCCCGGTGCCGCGCCCGGCTCAGTGGGTGCGCAGGGTCAGCGGTGGCTCAGCGGGTGCGGCGGCGGATCAGCAGCGCGATCCCGGCCAGCCCGGCGGTGATCACCAGCAGCACCCCGGCGTTGAGCAGCAGCAGGCGCTGCAGCTCGCTGATCGCGGCGTCGATGTCCCGGCCCGGGTTGAGGGAGTCCTCCGGGATGACCCGTTCGCCGCCGCCGACGCCGCCGCTGACCGTGTCGAACTGCCGCTCCAGCGGCACTCCGGCGGTCCGCAGCGTCTCCGACATGTTGAGCCGGCCGAGGAACCAGCCGGCGCTGGTCTTGCGGGAGTCCGGCTGCTTCGCCGGCCGGAACGCCCGGGGCCCGCCCTTGGCGAGCGGGTAGAGGTCGAAGGTCTGCTTCGGCGCGTCGCCGGCGAGCACCACGATCGTGTACTTCGGACCGAGGTCGGCCGGCTTGGGACCGGAGGCGGCCCCGGTGCGGCCGAACCAGTTGACCTGGTCGATGACCGCGAGCACGTGGGCGGGGTGGCTGTCGGCGCGCAGCCGCAGCGGTTCGGTCAGCCCGTCGCCGGTGATGTCCACCCCGGCGGGGGGCGGCTTCGGAGCGGCCCGTCCCGCGCGGCTCGCCTCGGCGGGTGCGGCCGTCCCGAAGCCCAGCACCGCCGCTGCCGTCACGGCGGCCACCATGCCGAGCAACCGTCTCACCTTTCCGACCATCGCCGCCTCCTCGCCCCGTTCGATGGGTGGCTGTGCTGCAGGTCACGCGTTGGTCGGTCGATGGCGGTGACCGTGCCCGCGAGCCGCGGGATCCCCACCTCAAAGACTCCGCAGAACGGCGCTTGGTTGCAGCTGCTGGACCATTATCTGGAACTATCTGTGATCCGGGCCCGACTAATGGATCAGCCGTTGATCAGCGGGCGGATCTTACCTTTGCGGAGGGGTTCATGGGGGGCAGGGTCGCACGTACGGCGCGTACCTCGCTAGCCGTTGTGGGCGTGGCGCTCGGTGTGTCGTTGCTGCTGCCGGCGACGCCGGCGGCCGCGCACAACTCGCTGACCGGCAGCGATCCGGCCGACGGCGCCCGGATCGCCGCGGCGCCCGCCCGGATCGAGCTGCGCTTCCTGGCCCGGGTCGACCCGGCTACGACGAAGATCACAGTGGTCGGACCGGACAACGTCCCGGCCGCCGGCGGCGCGCCGAGCTTCACCGGCAGCCGGGTCGCCGTGCCGTTCAAGCCCGGCCGGGCCGGGCTCTACATCGTCGGCTACCAGCTCTCGTCCAGCGACGGCCACCCGGTCAAGGGCGAGGTGCGCTTCACCCTCACCACCGGTACGCCGGCCGAGTCGGCGTCCGCGTCACCGCCGTCGGCGCCCGCGGGCTCCGCCCTGCCGCCGTCGGCGTCCCCGTCGGTGCCCACCGGGTCCGCCTCGCCGTCGCCGGGCGCCGCGACCACGGCCGGCCCGGCCGTCCCCGCCGCCGACGCGGACGACGACGGCGCGCCGGTCTGGCCCTGGCTGCTCGTCGCCGGGCTGGTGGTGGCCGGACTGGCCGCCGTCGTGCTGCGCCGCCGCGCCGGCCGCGGCTGAGCGTCCGGGCCGCGCCGGTCCCGGTAGCGCGGACGACGAAGGGCCCGCCGGTTCGCCGGCGGGCCCTTTCGCGGTACGGCTCAGACCAGGCGGACCCGGGCGGCGCGGAGCCGGCTCAGGGTGCGCTCCCGGCCGAGCACCTCCAGCGACTCGAAGAGCGGCAGCCCCACGGTGCGGCCGGTGACCGCGACCCGGACCGGCGCCTGCGCCTTGCCCAGCTTCAGGCCGCGCTCCGCGCCCACCGCCTCCAGGGTCGCCTTCAGCGACTCGGCGTCCCACGACTCCAGCCCCTGGTACGCGGCGATCGCCGCGTCGAGCAGGTCGGCCGCGCCCTCCTTCATCGCCTTGGCCCAGGCGGCCTCGTCGATCAGCGGATCGGCCAGGAAGAGGAAGTCGACGTTCGGCACGATCTCGCTGAGCACCGCGATCCGGGTCTGGGCCAGCGGCGCCACCGCGGCGAAGGCCTCGGCGTCGAACTCGGCCGGCTGCCACGGCGGCGGCGCGATGGTGTCGGTGCCGGTCAGCCAGGGCCGGCAGGCGGCCACGAACTCGTCGACCGGCAGCGCCCGGATGTACTCGCCGTTGAAGGCACGCAGCTTCTTCTCGTCGAAGAAGGCGGGCGAGGGGTTGACCTCCTCCAGGCGGAACTCCTCCTCGATCACCGACCAGGGCACGATCTCCCGGTCGCCCGACGGCGCCCAGCCGAGCAGCATCAGGTAGTTGCGCATCGCGTCGGCGAGGTAGCCCTCGTCCTTGTACGCCTCCAGGGCGACCTTGTCGCGGCGCTTGGAGAGCTTCTGCCGCTTCTCGTTGACCACCACGGGGACGTGGGCCCAGATCGGCGGTTTGACCCCGAGGGCGTCCCAGAGCAGCTGCTGCTTCGGGGTGTTGGGCAGGTGCTCCTCGGCCCGGACCACGTGGGTGATCCCCATGGTCATGTCGTCGACCACGTTGGCCAGCAGGAAGACCGGGGAACCGTCGCCGCGGGCGATGACGAAGTCCTCGATGAGCTTGTTCTCGAAGGTCGGCTCGCCGCGGATCAGGTCGACCACCACGGTCTCGCCCTCGTCCGGGGTGCGGAAGCGCAGCGCGCGCCCCTCGCCCGGGGTCAGGCCCCGGTCCCGGCAGAAGCCGTCGTAGCCCTGGTACTGCGAGCCGGTGCGGGCCTGCACGGCCTCCCGGGTGCAGTCGCAGTAGTACGCCCGGCCCGCCTCGAAGAGCCGCTGGGCGGCGGCGCGGTGCTCACCGGCGTACTGCGACTGGAAGTACGGGCCCTCGTAGCTGCCGCGCGCGATGCCGATCCACTCCAGCGCGGACAGGATGCCCTCGGTCCACTCGGGCTTGTTGCGCGCCGCGTCGGTGTCCTCGATGCGCAGCACGAAGACCCCGCCCTGCTGCTTGGCGTAGATCCAGTTCTGCAGCGCCGAGCGGGCGCCGCCGACGTGGAACATACCGGTCGGGGAA
>NZ_JBPQTL010000080.1:0-25867 GCF_051386295.1 Micromonospora sp. URMC 105
CCGCCGCGCCGAACGTGGTGCTGGCGAGGCTGGTGGCCCCGCCGGTGCCGTCGGGGAACGGGAAGAGGGCGGCGAGCAGGGCGGCGCGGCGGGCCAGCTCGCGCAGGCCCCGCTCCTCCCAGTCCGCGCCGTACGCGGCGGCGGCGGTGCGTTCCAGCTCGGCGAGGAAGACCTCTGCGGGCTGCGGCCGGTCGGCGGGCTGCTTGGCCATCCCGTGGCGCAGCAGCTCGTGCACCGGTGGCGGCGCCGCCTCGGTGGGGATCGGCGCCTGCGCGTGCTGGTTCCGCAGCGTGATCAGGTCCCGCCCGTCGTACGGGGGGCGGCCGGTGAGGCACTCGAAGAAGGTGGCGGTGGCGGCGTAGATGTCGCATGCCGGGCCGGCCGGCGCGCCGGTCCACTGTTCCGGGGCCATGTAGCGGGGCGTGCCGCTGACCGAGCCGCCGCCGTCGCGGCCCACCGGTACGGCGATGCCGAAGTCCGCGAGCTTGCTCTGCCCGTCGAGGCCGACCAGCACGTTCTCGGGCTTGTAGTCGCGGTGCACGACGCCCCGGGCGTGCGCGGCGGCCAGCCCGGCGAGGGAGCCCTTGAGCACGCAGAGGGCCGCCTCGGGCTCGGTGGGGCCGTGCGCGCGCAACATCTGCCGCAGGGACACCCCGTTGACCAGCTCCATCACGATGGCGGCGCCCTGCGGCGACTCGACGTACTCGTAGAGCCGGGAGATGTGCGGGTCGTCGACCTCAACGAGCAGTTGCGCCTCGTCCCGGAAGGCGGTGCGGAACGACGGATCGTCGCCGAGGGCCGCGGTCAGGTACTTGATGGCGACGGGGGCGCCGGTGGCGTCGTGGGTGGCCAGCAGGACGCGGCCGGACGCGCCGGCGCCGAGCTGCCGGACCGGCGTGTAGCCGGACAGCTGCCAGTCGGCGCTCACGCGGCGGCCTTCCCGGGCAGCGGGGAACGGTCACGGGTCAGGGCCACACTGATCATTCTCGTCACCGGCGGCGTCCGGAACATCGGCGCAACGGTTGCTCCGCCGCGTCCGGACGTCCGTGATGATGGATGGATTCCGGTCAGAGGGCTTGACGCCGGCCGGTCAGCGGCCCTCCCGGCGGTGGCCGTCGCCGGGCACGCTCGGCACCGCCTGCGTCGCGCCGGCCTGCTCGTGGGGGTGCCCGGCCATGACCTCGAAGAACCGGAGCAGCTCCACCGGGAACGGCATGACCAGGGTGCTGTTCTTCTCCGCTGCCACGTCCACCACCGTCTGCAACAGCCGCAGCTGGTAGGCGCCCGGCGTGTCGGCCATCGCCCGGGAGGCGTCGGCGAGCCGCCGAGACGCCTGGAACTCGCCGTCGGCGGCGATCACCCGGGCCCGGCGTTCCCGCTCCGCCTCGGCCTGCCGCGACATGGACCGCTTCATCCCCTCGGGCAGCGAGACGTCCTTGACCTCGACCCGTTCGATGAGCAGCCCCCAGGGCTTCTCGGTCGGCGCGTCGATCACCGACTTCAGTTCCGCGTTGATCCGGTCCCGGTCGCCGAGCAGCGTGTCGAGGTCGGCCTTGCCGATCACCGAGCGGAGCGCGGTCTGCGCGACCTGGAGCACCGCCGACGGGTAGTCGCGCACGTTGACCAGGGCCTTGACCGGGTCCACCACCCGGTAGTAGACGACCGCGTCGACGGTCAGCGTGACGTTGTCGCGGGTGATCGCGCCCTGCGCGGGTACCCCTATCACGGTGGTCTGCATGCTGACCCGGACCATCCGGTCGGCGATCGGCACGATCAGGTGCAGGCCGGGCTCGCGAATGCGCTCCAGCACCCGCCCGAAGCGGAAGACGATCCCGCGCTGGTACTGCTGCACCATGCGGACGCTCAGGGTGAGCAGCAGCGCGGCGAGCGCGGCGACGATGACCAGAGCGACGAACCCGGCGGCGGCCATGACCCCCTCGTTCCCGGAGGCACCCGCCTCCCGGCGCCGCGCATACCCGCTCGGGCGCCCGGCAGTCCTGGTCTGCGCCCCGCCGGTCGGCAGGTCGGTGCGCCGGCTCGGCTAGCCGAGCCGGCCGTCGTCACCGGACCGGTCTCGCGCCGCCGGAAGGCCGGGCGCGACGTCGGCGATGCGCTGCCGCATCGACCTGCGGCCCAGGGCGGCGAGCGCCTCGTCGACCAGCCGGCTCAGCGGGTACGGCAGCTCGGCCTCGAACCGGCGGGCGGCGGCGGTGGTGGCGGCCCATTCGGCGTCCAGGACCGGTAGCAGCGCCTCGGCCTTCGGGGTGAGGTGCACGATGCGCTGCCGGGCGTCGGCCCCGGGGGTGAGCGTGACCAGGTCCTCCTTCGCCAGCTGCGCCACGGTCTGGCTGGCGGCGGAGTGGGTCACCCCGGTCGCCCGGGCCAGCGCGCGGATGGACGCGGGCCCGTCCGAGGCCAGGGCGCGCACGATCGGGGTGAAGCGCGGCCGGAACCCAGGCAGCCCGAGGTCGGCGTAGACGGCGGCGACGTCGCCGTCGAGCAGGTCGAGCAGGTGGCGCAGCCGGGTGCCGAGGAGTTCGGGGCCGGGCGGGCGGTCGGGCATGTGGGCTAATGTAACAGCGCTGTTGCATCTGGTGCCGGGAGGACCCACCCATGGACGAGCGCTATCCGCCGATCGAGCCGTACGCGCACGGCATGCTCGACGTCGGCGACGGCAACGCCGTGTACTGGGAGGTCTGCGGTAACCCCGACGGCAAGCCGGCGCTGGTGGTGCACGGCGGGCCGGGTTCGGGGTGCGGCACCGGGGTCCGCCGGTTCTTCGACCCGGAGCGGTACCGGATCGTGCTGTTCGACCAGCGCGGCTGCGGGCGGAGCACCCCGCACGCCAGCGACCCGGCCACCGACCTGCGGCACAACACCACGCAGCACCTGATCGCCGACATGGAACGCCTGCGCGAGCACCTGGGCGTGCGGCGCTGGCTGCTGCACGGCGGATCGTGGGGCTCCACACTGATCCTCGCGTACGCGCAGCGGCACCCCGAGCGGGTGACGCAGATCGTCATCAACGCGGTCACCAGCACCCGCCGCTCCGAGATCGACTGGCTCTACCGGGGCGTCGGCCGGTTCTTCCCCGAGCAGTGGGACCGCTTCCTGGCCGGCGCCCCCGGCACGCCACGCGACGGCGACGTCGTCGGCGCGTACGCCCGGCTGACGGCCGATCCCGACCCGGCGGTACGCGAGCGGGCCACGGTGGACTGGTGCGCCTGGGAGGACGCGGTCGTCTCCGGCGAGGCGGTGAGCAACCCGTACAGCGACCGCCCCTCGGCGGCCCGGACGGCGATGGTGCGGATCTGCGCGCACTACTTCGCCCATGGGGCGTGGCTGGAGGAGGGCGTGCTGCTGCGCGACGCGCACCGGCTCGCCGGCATCCCCGGGGTGCTCGTCCACGGCCGGCTCGACCTGAGCAGCCCGCTGGACACCGCCTGGCAACTGCACCGGGCCTGGCCGGGCTCCGAGCTGATCGTCGTCGAGCAGGCCGGGCACTTCGGCACCGACGAGACCCGCCGCCACGTGGTGCGCGCCCTCGACCGGTTCGCCGCGACCGGCTGACACCGCCCCGCGCCGCGGTGCCGCTCCCCGACGGCCTTCTGGCAGCACCAACCCGGGTCCGTCGCGCGCCGGGCCGCCCACTACAACGCCAGGTCCGATCACCGCCAGCGATCGGCGCCGCCCGCGCGCAGAGTCGAGGGCGGCCGGGCGGACCGCGCGGCTGTCGGCGTCCGCGAAGGGCAGGACCATGCACGTCGTTCCCGATCTGAAGGTGCTCTACTTCGGTACCCCGGTGGTGCTGATCAGCTCCCGCAACCCGGACGGCAGCGCGAACCTCGCGCCGATGTCGTCGGCGTGGTGGCTGGGCCGCTCGGCCATGCTCGGCCTGGGCGACAGCGGTCAGACCACCGCCAACCTGCGGCGCGAGGGCGAGTGCGTGCTGAACCTGCCGTCCTCGGCGCTGGTCGGCGCGGTGGACCGGATCGCGCTGACCACCGGCCGGCCGAGCGTGCCGGAGCAGAAGGCCGCCCAGGGCTACCGGTACGAGCCGGACAAGTTCGCCCTCGCCGGGCTGACCCGCCAGCCGTCGGAGCTGGTCGCCCCGCCCCGGGTGGCGCAGTGCCCGATCCAGCTGGAGTGCCGGGTGGTCGCCTCGTACCCGTTCGGCCGGCCGCCGTCGCACGCCACCGCCTTCCAGGTGGAGGTGCTGCGCGCGCACGTCGAGGAGGAGCTCGTCATCCCGGGCACGTCGTACGTGGACCCGCTGGGCTGGGATCCACTGATCATGAAGTTCTGCGAGTTCTTCGGTGGTGGGCGCAACGTGCATCCGTCCCGGTTGGCCGAAGGCTGGCGGATGCCGCATCGGGGCCGGACCGCGACGCCGGCGTCCTGACGCCACCCTGGACGGTGACGGGCCGTATCCGGTGGTCACCGGCCGCGGTCTACTCTGCCGCGGCGGTCGGGCGTCCCGCCGGATCGGATCGACGCGCCTCTAGCGCCCGGGCCGCAAATGGCAATATCCTCCACCTCACGCGCGCAACGTGGAGTTCCTTTTCATTGCTGCCTGGGCCACCGCCGGCCCGCCGAGGAGATGCCATGCACTTCGACCACCCTGAACTCGACCGCCGTACCCTGCTGCGGGCCGGTCTGGGCGCGGCGGCCGTCGCGGTCGTCGGGTCCGAACTGGCCTTTCCGGCCGCCGCGCAGGCCGACCCGGGCGCGGACCTGGACTGGATCTACAGCTGCGAGGAGTGGGGCGCCCGCCCGCCCGCCGACCCGCTGGTGATCAGCGCCATCCCCACCAACAAGATCATCGTGCACCACATGGCGTTCCCCAACGTCACCGACTACTCCGAGGCGCAGGCGATCAAGCTGGCCCGGGACTGCCAGAACCTGCACATGGACGGCAACGGCTGGTCCGACACCGGCCAGCACTTCACCATCAGCCGGGGCGGCTACGTGATGGAGGGGCGGCACGGCAGCCTGGAGCGGCTCCAGGCCGGCGACCGGCAGATGGTCTCGGCCCACTGCCCGGGCGAGAACGGCCGGTCGATCGGCATCGAGAACGAGGGCACCTACGTCACCGACACCCCGCCGGACGAGCTGCTCGACTCGCTGGTGCGGCTCTGCACCACCATCTGCCGGCAGTACGGGCTGCACGCACACGACATCTTCGGCCACTGGGACTTCCGCACCACCCTCTGCCCGGGCGCGACGTTCTACCGGCTCTTCCCCGACGTACGCCGCCGGGTGTTCAAGGCGCTCGGCACCGACCTCGCGGACGTGCCGGCCCGCCGCTGGCCGGACCTGTGGCGCTTCGTCAGCTCCCCCGCCGTCCGGGTCGCGCAGTACCTGCTGGCCCACCGCGGCTACGCCGTCACGCCGAACAGCGCCTTCGACGCCGCCACGGTGGCGGCCGTGCAGGACTGGCAGGCCCGCAACGGCATCCCGGTCGACATCGACGCCACCATCACCGCCCCCACCTGGGAGACCCTGGCGCCCGAGCTGGACAAGGACGCGACCGGCCTGCCGGTCGAGGCGGTGCAGTTCATCCTCAACTGGAAGGGCTACGCCGAGGTCGCCGTCACCGGCGAGTACGACCACGCCACCAAGCAGGCGGTGAAGGACATCCAGCGGCTGCACGGCCTGCCGCGCACCGGCAAGGTCAGCACCAGCACCTGGTGTGCACTGGTCGGCGGCATCGTCCGCCAGTCGTTCCGCCGGCGCTGAGCCCGCGGCGGCGACGCCCACGTCCGGCGCCCTGGTCCTCCCCGGAGGATCAGGGCGCCACCGTCACGCCCCGACGGGGACGGCGGTGGCCAGCAGGGTGTTGAACGCCTCCGTGGAGCTGGGATGGCTGTAGATGCCGTCGCGCAGATCGGTGGCGGTAATGCCGTGCCGGATGGCGAGCGCGACCGTGTTGATGAGCTCCTGGGCGTCGATGCACAGCAGGGCGGCGCCGAGGATCTGGTCGCTCTCGGCGTCGATCACGAACTTCATGAATCCGCGGGTCTCCTCGACGGCACGGGTACGCGGCATCCTGCTGATCTCGGCGACCGGCCTGCTGGCGACCTTCACGCGGTGGCCGGCGGCGCGGGCGTCGGTCTCGCTGAGCCCCACGGTCGCCAGCGGCGGGGTCATGAACACGGTGTGCGGCACCGCGACCCGGTCCGGGACAGCACGTCTTCCCTCGCCGACGAGGTGGTCGAGGACGATCTGGCTGTCGTCGTAGGCGATGTAGGTGAACTGCGGCCCACCGTTGACGTCACCGAGGGCGTAGATGTGCGGCTGGCTCGTGCGCAGCTGCTCGTCGACCTCGGCCGCCCCGCGTGCGGCGCTCCGCACGCCGGCGGCGTCCAGCCCGAGGCCGCGGGTGGCCGGCGCGCGACCGAGGGCGGCGAGGATGGTGTCGACCTCGATGGTGTGCTGCCGGCCGTCCCGCCGGTAGGTGACGGTGGCGCCGGTGTCGGTGTCGCGGACCTCGGTGACCTGCGCGCCGGTGACGATCTCGATGCCCTCGCCGGTGAGGATGGCCACGGCCGCGGCGGCGACGTCGTCGTCCTCGCGCGGCAGGAGTCCCGGGGCCGAGTCGAGGACCGTCACCTCGGAGCCGAACTGGCGGTAGATGGAGGCGAACTCGATGCCGAGGTACCCGCCGCCGATGATCGCCAGCCGGCCGGGCAGGGTCGGATTCTCCATCAGGCCGGCGCTGTCCGTGGTGTGCGCGCTCGCCCGCAGCCCGGGGATGTCAGGGATGATCGGCTCGGAGCCGGTGTTGATCACGATGGTGTCGGCGCTGATGGAGAGCCGGTCGCCGTCCACGTCCACGCTGACCGTGTGCGGATCGACGAAGGTGGCGGGGCCGGTGATGACGGAGATGTTGTCGGCGCCGTTCAACGCCTCGAAACTTCCGCTGCGCATCGTCTCCCGGACGGCCTGGACCTTCCGCACGGACCGCTCGTACCACTCCTGCGCAGCGTCAGTCGGCCGGCGCTGACGGGAGTGGTGGACGAGCCCCTTGCTGGGGATGCAGCCGACGTTGGGGCAGGTGCCGCCGTACATCCGGTCCGACCGCTCGACGATCACCACCCGCTTGCCGCGCCGGGCCATGGCCGCGGCCACGGCCTTGCCGCCCGCCCCGAAGCCGATGACGAGGATGTCGGCCCGCATGCTGCCGGTCGCGGTCTGGGTGTCCACAAGGGCTCTCCGTCGTCAGGTCTGGGCCGGCACCGATCGTGGCCGGCGCGCCGGCAGCACCCGGACAGCAGCGTTCGGTGGCACTCCCCCACGGGGGTCGAGGATGACAGACCGGCCGGCCATTCGCCCCAACCGGCTGCACCCCGTCGGCGAGGACGATTCTGGCACGGTCGCCGGGTCCGCCGTCGCAGGTTGGCGAGATGCTCCAGGCCCGGGGAACGCGACGGCTGACGGACCCGGTCCCGGCCGAGGAGGGCGGCGAGCGGGGCCGCTCCGCCCGGTCGTCGTCCCGCCCGCCGCAGTGCCCGCCGAGCCCGTCGCGCAGGTACCGCGCCTGCGCGTTCACCTGCCGATTCGGCGTGTACGCCCCGGCGGCGGCGGGCGCGGTGCGACGATGCGCTGGTCACCAACTCAGGGAGGGCGCCGTGGCGACCCAGCTCAACCCGTACCTCAACTTCGCCGGCAACGCGCGCGAGGCGATGGAGTTCTACCACCAGCTGTTCGGTGGGGAGCTGTCGTTGACCACCTTCCGCGAGTTCGGCACCGAGGACCCGGCGATCGCCGACCAGATCATGCACGGTCTGCTCCGCACGGCCGCCGGCCACGTGCTGATGGCCTCGGACATGCCGCCCGGCATGGAGATCCGGCGCGGCAACGCCAACACCGTCAGCCTCAGCGGCGACGACGCCGACGAGCTGCGCCGCTGGTGGGAGCAGCTCTCCTCCGGCGGCGTGGTCAGCGTGCCGCTGGAGAAGCAGATGTGGGGCGACGAGTTCGGTCAGTGCGAGGACCGGTTCGGCACCCCGTGGATGGTCAACATCACCCAGGCGCAGGGCTGAGGAGGGTCCCGGCCCGCCGGCTCGGCGTCGGCGCGCTGTTTGGGCGGCGGCGGGACCGGGGAGTGTGGCGGGCATGAAGTGGGCCAGTCGAGCCGTACCCGTCGTCGCCGCCGCTCTCGCGGGCCTCGCCGCCCGCGACGTCCTCCAGCGCGACCACGCGCTGCTGCGCAACTTCCCGGTCCTCGGCCGGGCGCGCTACCTGCTGGAAGCGATCGGGCCGGAGCTGCGGCAGTACATCGTCGCCGGCAACAACGAGGAGCGGCCGTTCACCCGCGACCAGCGACGCTGGATCTACGCCTCGGCCAAGCAGGAGAACAACTACTTCGGCTTCGGCACGGACAACGACATCGAGTACACCCCCGGGTATCCGATCATCAAGCACCGCACCTTCGGCCGGGCCGTGCCGCCGTCGTCGCCGACGGCCGGGCACGACGTACGGCTGCCGGCGGCGAAGGTGCTCGGCGGTGCGCGGGGGCGGGCGCGGGCGTTCCGCCCCGAGTCGGTGGTCAACATCTCCGGGATGAGCTTCGGCTCCCTGTCCGGCAACGCGATCACCGCGCTGAACAAGGGCGCGGCGCTGGCCGGCTGCCTGCAGAACACCGGCGAGGGTGGGCTGTCGCCGTACCACCGCAACGGCGGTGACCTGGTGTTCCAGATCGGCACGGCGTACTTCGGCTGCCGCGACGAGCACGGCCGGTTCAGCCTCGGCCGACTCAAGGAGCTGGTGGCCGGCGCTCCCGTCCGCGCGTTGGAGATCAAGCTCAGCCAGGGCGCGAAGCCCAGCCTGGGCGGGCTGCTGCCCGGGGCGAAGGTCTCCGCCGAGATCGCCGAGACCCGCGGCATTCCGCAGGGGCGCGACTGTGTGAGCCCGTCCCGGCACGCCGAGTTCTCCGACTGCGACAGCCTGCTCGACTGGGTGGAGCTGCTCGCCGCCGAGACCGGCCTGCCGGTGGGCATCAAGTCCGCCGTCGGCGACCTGGGCTTCTGGGAGGAGCTGACCACGCTGATGCGCGACACCGGCCGCGGCGTGGACTTCGTGACCGTGGACGGCGGCGAGGGCGGCACCGGCGCCGCGCCGCTAATCTTCACCGACTCGGTGTCGCTGCCGTTCCAGCAGGGCTTCGCCCGCGTCTACCGGACCTTCGCCGAGAAGGACCTGCACGAGCAGACCGTCTTCGTCGGGGCCGGCAAGCTGGGCCTGCCCGACAACGCCGTCGTCGCGTTCGCGCTCGGCTGCGACATGGTCAACGTCGGCCGGGAGGCGATGCTGGCGATCGGCTGCATCCAGGCGCAGAAGTGCCACACCGACACCTGCCCGACCGGCGTCGCCACCCAGAACCCGTGGCTGGCCCGGGGCCTGGACCCCGCCTCGAAGTCGGTACGCGCCGCCAACTACCTGCGTACGCTGCGGCGCGACCTGGTGAAGGTGGCCGAGGCGTGCGGCGTCGAGCATCCCGGGCTGATCGACGCCGACTCGGTGGAGATCCTGGACGGCCGGACCTCCTCCACCCCGCTGCGCGAGGTGTACGGCTACCGGCCCGGGTGGGGGCTGCCGTCGGCGGCCGACCGAAAGGCGATCGCGGCGCTGATGACCGGGGAGGCGCCGCAGGGCGGCAGCGCCCCGCCGTCGGCGACCGCGGTCGGCTGACCGCTCACTCCTCGATCGCCCCGCCCACCGCACGCAGGTGCTCCCGGAAGGTCAGCGACGGATTCGCCGCCCGCCCGGCCAGGTACGCGTCGAAGGCCACCTGCTCGCGCAGTGCCACGCCGGCGCGGATCCGGTCGGCCTGCCGCCGCTCGGTGTCCCGGATCGCCCCGGCCAGGTCGCACAGCTCGTCGGCCCGGTCGGCCGGCACGAAGAGCACCCCGTCGTCGTCGCCGAGGACGACGTCGCCGGCGTCGACCGTCCACTGCCCCACCTCGGCCGACGTCAGCGCCCCCGGCGGCCGGGCGTCGAGGCGCTGCGGGCCGGTGGGGAGCGCGCCGAGGCTGAACACCGGCAGCCCGACCGCCCGGATGTCGGCGGTGTCCCGGTGCAGGCCCCAGACGACCACGCCGGCCAGGCCGGCGGCCTGCGCCTCCAGCACCACCAGATCGCCGACGCAGCTCTCGTCGGTGCGCCCGGCGTTGTCGACGACGAGCACGTCCCCCGGGGCGGCCCGGTCGATCGCCTCCAGGAAGACGTCGACACTGCCGGCGTGCCGGGCGGGCGTCACCCGGCCGGCGAGCCGCTCGCCGGGCAGGACGGGCCGCACCGCGGCCGGCGCGCACCGTACCGGCACCCCGGCGCGCAGGCAGGCGTCCGCGACGTGGGCGGTGGTCAGCGCCGCGAACCGCCGGCGCAGGTCGGGGGCATCCACGGTCATGCCCCGACCGTAGTGCGCCTCGCCCGACCCGGTGGCCGGCCACTTCCGGACTCGTGGACTGCTCCGGGTGCGCCGGCAGGGGCCGGGACCGCGAAAACGGGTGGCCGGCCGGCGCGAACCCAGGGCAGGATCCCGGACCGATGCTGATCAGACGTGAGACCCCCGCCGACATCGCCGCCGTCCGCGCGGTGCACACCGCCGCGTTCGCCTCGGCGGACGCCCCGGACGCCGTACCCGTCGAGGCCCCGCTGGTCGACGCGCTGCGCGTCGACGACGGCTGGCTGCCCGCCCTCTCCCTGGTCGCCACCGACGCCGACGGGCAGGTCGTCGGGCACGTGGTCGCCACCCGGGGCACGGTGGCCGGCGCGCCGGTGGCGCTCGGCCTCGGCCCGCTCGGGGTGCTGCCCGCCTGGCAGCGCCGGGGCGTCGGGTCGGCGCTGATGCACGCCGTGCTCGGCGCGGCCGACGCCCTGGACGAGGCGCTGGTGGTGCTGCTCGGGCACCCGGAGTACTACCCCCGGTTCGGGTTCCGGCCGGCGGTGGACCTGGGCGTCACCCCACCTGGCCCGTGGGAGCCGCGGTACTTCATGGCCCGGCCGTTGAGCGCGTGGCGGCCCGACATCCGGGGTGCCTTCGCGTACGCGAAGCCCTTCGCCGACCTGTAGCGGACTTTCCGCGCGGCCGCCGCTCGGGCATCCTGGGGTGATGGGAGAGGTGCTACCGATGCCCGGCTTCGGTGACCTGTTCACCGACCTGCGGGGTGACGAGCGGACGATGCGGGTCAGCTACCACCCGGAGCGCGGCGCGGTGGTGCTGTCCCTGTGGAGCGGGGCTGTCTGCCGGGGTTCCTTCCGGCTGGCCACCGACGAGGTGAGCCGGCTCCGGGCCCTGCTCGCCGCGATCGACGCGGACCCGGCACCCCCGGCCAGCGGGTCGGGCGGCGCGACGGCCGCCGTCGGGGGCGAGGCCGCGGCGGAGGCCACCGAGGTCATCCAGACCGGCGACATCTCGGGTACGGCCTCGCGCGCGGCACTGCCGGTCGTGCCCGCGCCGAGGGTCGCCTAGCGGGCGCGTCCTGCCACGGCTGTCGTACGCGATCCGCCGGCGACTCGACCGGCCAGGGGGGAAGTGACCGTGAGTCGGGCGTTGCTGCACATTCGCCAGTTCCGCTGGCGCGACTACGACGACGTGGCCGCACTGTGGGCCGCGGCGGGGCGCGACGTGCTGCCGCGTGCGGAACTGACGGCCAAGCTCACCCGCGACCCGCAGCTGTTCCTGGTCGCCGAGACGGACCAGGCGGTGGCGGGCGTGGTGCTGGGCACCTACGACGGGCGCCGTGGGTGGATCCTGCGCCTGGCCGTGGACCCGGCCCACCGCCGACGGGGCATCGCCACCCGGTTGGTCGCCGAGCTCGAGCAGCGGTTCGCCGCGCTGGGGTGCCCCCGGGTGAACCTCCTGGTCCTGCCGGAGGACATGGCCGCGCTCAGGTTCTGGCAGGCACTGGGCTATCTACCCCAGCCCGACGTGCTGTGCACCAAGCCGATGGCCGGCACCGCGGATTCGTAGCCCGCTCGGTGCGTGTCGTCCCCGCCGGATCCCTCCACCTTGATCACCTCGGCGCCGAGATCGGCCAGGAGCATGGTCGCGTACGGCCCGGCGAGGATGCGCGAGAAGTCCGCGACCAGGATGCCGTCGAGCGGTCCGGTCCGCTGCTCCCCCATCGCCACCACTCGCCTTCCCGCCGTCGATGCCGTCCCCACGGCCTCGGTGCGCGGCGGTACCGCCCGTGCACCGGAGGCGAGGACACGATGGCACACCGAGGGTCCGGGACGGCAGCGGAGCAGGGCGAAGCCGGCCCGTCCACACCGGATCTGCTGCGGTGGCGCACGCCGATCCGCCCGGTGCTGATCATCGTGTCGGCCGGGCCTGTTACGGTCGCGCCGCCGTTGCCGCAGTCGTACCGGAGGTTGGTGTGATCCACTCCCACGCGTCGTCGTTCGCCGGGTTGCCGGTGGTGCCGTTCACACCGGGGATGACCCTGCCGGAGGATCCGTCGGCGGTGGCGTGGCGGCTGGAGGTCGAGGACTTCGACGCGGAGCCCGAGGAGTTCGCCGACCTGGTCCGGGCGCTGCACGACGAGGTGCCGGCCGAGGCGGTCCGGGCCCTGGTGGTCGGTGAGTGGGGTGAGGCGTACGAGCGGGCGCTCCCGGTCGACCTGTTGGTGGAGGCGGCCGCGCAGTGGACCGGGCTGCGGGCGGTCTTCCTCGCCGACCTGGTCAGTGAGCAGTGTGAGATCTCCTGGCTGAACCACGGCGACATCACCCCGCTGCTGGCGGCGTACCCGTCGCTGGAGGTGCTGCGGGTGCGCGGCGCGCAGGGGCTGCGCCTGGATCCGGTCCGGCACACCGGGCTACGGGAGCTGGTCGTCGAGTCCGGCGGGCTGCCCGGGGCGGTGTCCCGGGCGGTCGGCGAGTGCGAGCTGCCGGCGCTGGCCCGGCTGGACCTGTGGCTCGGCCGCGCGGAGTACGGCGGCGACTCGACCGTCGCGGACCTGGCGCCGGTGCTCGCCGGCGACAACCTGCCAGCGCTGCGGCACCTGGCGCTCTGCAACGCCGAGATCGCCGATGCGGTGGCCGTGGCGGTCGCCACCGCGCCGGTCGTGCCGCGGCTGGAGGTGCTCGACCTGTCGATGGGGGTGCTCACCGACGAGGGCGCCGAGGCGTTGCTGGCCGGCCGGCCCCTGACCCACCTGCGCCGCCTGGACCTGCACCACCACTACCTGTCGGAGCAGTGCCGGGAGCGGGTCGTCGCGGCCCTGCCCGGCGTCCGGGTCGACGTCTCCGACCCGCAGACCGCCGAGGAGTACCGCGGCCGGCACTACCGGTACACCGCGGTCGGAGAGTGAACGAGCATGACCTTCAGTTCCCACGCGCGTACGTTCGCCGGCCGTCCGGTGGTCGACGTCCCCGCCGACGGCCCGCTGCCCGACGTGCCGGGTCCGGTGTCGTGGCGCTTCTCCTACCGGCACTTCGACGACACGGCGGAGTACAAGCTCTCCGAGGAGTTCCGGGCGGCCTTCGACCGGTTCGTCGCCCAGGCCGGGCCCTCCGTCGAGTCCCTGGTCATCGGCGCGTGGGGCTACGCGGCGTTCAACCACGCGCCCGTCGCGCAGCTCTGCGAGCTGGCGTCGCGCCTGCCCGCGCTGCGGGCCCTGTTCCTCGGCGACATGACCACTGAGGAGTGCGAGGTCTCCTGGATGAAGGTGGGTGACGTCAGCGCCCTGCTGGCGGCCTATCCGGCGCTGGAGGTGCTGCGGGTGCGCGGCGGCGACGACATCGGCTTCTCCCCCGTGACCCACGGGCGGCTGCGAGAGCTGGCGGTGGAGAGCGGCGGCCTGCCCCGGCAGTTCGTCGCCGCGGTGCTCGACTCCGACCTGCCCGCCCTCACCGACCTGGAACTGTGGCTCGGCACCCCGGACTACGGCGGCGACACGAGCGTGGCGGACCTGGAGCCGCTGCTGACCGGCGAGCGGTTCCCGCGGCTGCGCCGGCTGGGGCTGCGCAACGCGGAGATCGCCGACGAGCTGGCGGCGGCGCTGGCGACGGCGCCGGTGGTGGCGCGGCTGGAACGCCTGGACCTCTCCCTGGGCACGCTCGGCGACGCCGGGGCCGCGGCACTGCTCGCCGGCGGTTCGCTGGCCCACCTGACGGAACTGGACCTGCACCACCACTTCCTGTCCGCCGAGACGGCCGCGTCGGTGGCCGCCGCGCTGCCGGGCGTCCGGGTGGACACCTCCGAGGCCCAGGAACCCGACGAGTACGACGGCGAGAGCTACCGGTACACGGCGGTGTCGGAGTGACATGCGACTGACCGTGGTCGGCAACCCCGACAACCGGCGGGTCGCCCTGTTCACCGGGGCGATGCTCGCCGCCGGCCTGCCCCGGCCCACCGTGCTGCCCTGGGCCGACGTGCTGACCGGGGCGGCGCCCCCGCCGGCGGGGACCCTGGTGCGGGTGGACTCGCCCGGTGAGGACCCGGAGGTGGACCGGCTGCTGCGCCGTGCCGCCGCCCCGGCCCGGCACGGCGAGCTGATCGGCCTCGCCGGCACGTACGCCGGGCTGGTGGACGCCCTGGGCCGGGTGGCGGCGGGCGGCGCGACCCTGCTCAACCCGCCGCAGGACGTCGCGGTGCTCTGCGACAAGCGGCGCTGCCACGCGCTGCTATCGGCCGCCGGCGTGCCGGTGCCGGCCGCGCTGCCGCCGGTGCGCGGATACGCGGGGCTGCGGGCGGCGATGACGGCCGCCGGGTGGAGCCGGGTGTTCGTCAAGCCCGCGCACGGCTCGTCCGCCGCCGGGGTGATCGCCCTCGCCGTCGGCCCCCGGGGCGTGCAGGCGGTCACCACCGTCGAAGCGACACCCGACGGGCTGTTCAACTCGCTGCGCCTGCGCCACTACCGCGACGAGGCGGAGATCGCCGGGATCGTCGACCGGCTCGCCCCGGACGGGCTGCACGTGGAGCGGTGGCTGCCCAAGGCCGGGCTGCGCGAGCGGGTGGTCGACCTGCGGGTGGTGGTGATCGCCGGGCGGCCCACCCACGCCGTGGTCCGCGCCGCCCGGGGGCCGCTGACCAACCTGCATCTGGGCAACGCGCGCGGTGACCTCGGCGAGCTGCGGGCGGCGGCCGGGGCGGCGGCGTGGTCGGCGGCGATGGAGACCTGCGAGCGGGTCGCCGCCTGCTTCCCCGCCTCGCTGCACGTCGGCGTGGACCTGATGTTCCTGGTCGGCTGGCGCCGGCACGCCGTCGCCGAGGTCAACGCGTTCGGTGACCTGCTGCCGGGGATGCTGGCCGGCGGCCGGGACACCTACGCCGAGCAGGTGCACGCGCTGACCGGCGGCCGGTGGGACCGGTGGCGGGCCGCGACCGGCCCGGCGGCGCGGGAGGTGGCCCCGTGCGGAGCCTGATCGGCAGCCACGACCTGCTCCTGGTCACCCTCGACACGCTGCGCCACGACGTGGCCGCCGAGCTGGCGGCGACGGGGCGCACCCCGACGCTCGCCCGGGTGCTGCCGCAGGGCCGGTGGGAACGGCGGCACTCCCCCGCCAGCTTCACCTACGCCGCGCACCATGCCTTCTTCGCCGGGTTCCTGCCCACGCCGACCGGTCCCGGCCGGCACGAGCGGCTGTACGCGGCGGCGTTCCCCGGCAGCGAGACCGCCGGCGCCGACACCTGGGTGTTCGACGCTCCCGACCTGCCGACCGCCCTCGCCGGCGTCGGCTACCACACGCTCTGCCTCGGCGGAGTGGGGTTCTTCAACCGGCGCAGCCCGCTCGGCGCGGTGCTGCCCGGCCTGTTCGCCGAGGCGCACTGGGAGCCGGAGTTCGGGGTCACCTCTCCGACCTGCCTGGACGCCCAGCTCGACCGGCTGGCCGAGGTGCTGCCCGGCGTGCCGGCGAGGCAGCCGTTGTTCACCTTCCTCAACGTCGCCGCGCTGCACCAGCCCAACCGCCACCACCTGCCCGGCGCCGAGGCCGACGACCTGGCCAGCCACGCCGCCGCCCTGGAGTACGTCGACGGCCGGATCGGGCGGCTGTTCGACCTGCTCACCGGGCGGGGCCGGCCGTTGTTCACGATCATCTGCTCCGATCACGGCACCGCCTACGGGGAGGACGGCCACACCGGCCACCGGATCGGCCACGACGTGGTGTGGACCGTCCCGTACGCCCACTTCACCCTGCACCCGGGAGAATGGTGACCAGCACCGAATTGAGCCTCGACGGCTCGCCGTACCAGCAGTACCTGTACGCGTATCCGCACAAGACCTCCTACCGGGCGCTGCGGCCCCGGCCGTTGCTGGCCGACGTGTGGCGGGCCGAGCCGCGCGACGCGCTCTTCCTCTACCTGCACGTGCCGTTCTGCGAGATGCGCTGCGGGTTCTGCAACCTGTTCACCCGCGCCAACGCGCCGGAGGAACAGGTCACCGCCTACCTGCGGCAGCTGCGCCGGCAGGCCGAGCAGGTCGCCGACGCGCTCGGCGGCGACGCCGGGTACGCCCGGGCGGCGTTCGGCGGTGGCACCCCCACGTACCTCACCGCCGACGAGCTGACCGAGCTGTTCGACATCGCCACCGGCACGGTGGGCGCCCGGTTGCCCGGCGTACCCCTGTCGGTGGAGACCTCGCCGGCCACCGCGACCCCGGACCGGCTCGCGGTGCTGGCCGCGTACGGCACCACCCGGGTGAGCATCGGGGTGCAGAGCTTCCTCGACGCGGAGGCCCGCGCCGCCGGCCGCCCGCAGCGCCGCACCGAGGTGGAGGCCGCGCTCGCCGCGATCCGCGACGCCCGGATCCCGGTGCTCAACATCGACCTGATCTACGGCATCGACGGGCAGACCGCCGACACCTGGCGGACCAGTCTCGACGCGGCGCTGGCCTGGCGGCCCGAGGAGCTCTACCTCTACCCGCTGTACGTCCGGCCGCTCACCGGCCTGGGCCGCCGGGCGCACGGGCGCGCCGACTGGGACGCCCAGCGGCTCGCCCTGTACGAGCAGGCGGTGCAGACGCTCGGCGCGGCCGGGTACCGGCAGGAGTCCATGCGGCAGTTCCGCCGCGCCGACGCGCCGGTGCCCGACGGCCCGGACTACTGCTGCCAGGACGACGGCATGGTCGGCCTGGGCTGCGGTGCCCGCTCCTACACCACCTCGCTGCACTACTCCTTCGACTACGCGGTCAGCGTGTCGCAGGTGCGCGCGGTGCTCGACGACTACCTGGCCCGGCCGGCCGAGGACTTCCGGCACGCGGAGTTCGGCTACCGCCTCGACGACACCGAGCAGCGCCGGCGGTGGCTGCTCAAGTCGCTGCTGCGCGCCGACGGCGTCGACCCGGTCGCCTACCGGGCGCGCTTCGGCCGCCCACCGATCGACGACTTCCCTCAGCTCGGGATGCTCATCGAGCGCGGCTGGGCCGACGGCGGCGGGACACGGCTCACCCCGGCCGGCCTGGCCCGCTCCGACGCCGTCGGTCCGTGGCTGAGCTCCGCCGAGGTGCGCGCGGCGATGACCGGGTACGTGCCCCGGTGAACCTGGCCGTCCTCTACCGCGGGCCCCTGGCCAGTTGCAACTACGACTGCCCGTACTGCCCGTTCGCCAAGCGGCACGACCCGCCGGAGCTGCTCCGGGAGGACCGGGCGGCGCTGGCGCGGTTCACCGGCTGGGTGGCGGACATCCGCGACCTGCGGCTGTCGGTGCTGTTCACGCCGTGGGGCGAGGGGCTGACCCGCCGCTGGTACCGGGAGGCGATGGTGTCGCTGTCCCGGCTGCCGCACGTGGACCGGGTGGTCATCCAGACCAACCTCGCCGGCCGCGTCGACTGGTTGGCCGACGCCGACGCCCGCCGCGCCGCCCTCTGGACGACGTACCACCCGGGCCAGGTGAGCCGGGAGCGCTTCCTGGCCCGCTGCGCCCGCCTGTCGGAGCTGGGCATCCGGTACTCGGTCGGGGTGGTCGGCCTGCCGGAACATCTCGACGAGGCGCGGGCGCTGCGCGCCGCCCTCCCCGCCGAGGTCTACCTGTGGGTGAACGCCGCCGAGGGACGGCGATACCCCGCCGCCGAGGAGGCGACCTGGACGGAGCTGGACCCGCACTTCGGGTACAGCGTCCGGCCGCACCTGTCGCTGGGCCGGCCCTGCCACGCCGGCGAGACGGCCATCTCCGTGCTGGGCGACGGCACGGTGCGCCGCTGCCACTTCGTCCCCGCCCCGATCGGCAACCTGTACGACGGCTCGTGGCGGGCCGCGCTGCGGCCCCGGTCGTGCGTGAACGCGATCTGCGACTGCCACATCGGCTACGTCCACCTGAAGCCGCTCGGGCTGCGCGACGTCTTCGCCGGCGGGCTGCTGGAACGCATCCCGGCCGCCTGGCCGCCGGTGGGTCCGGCCGGCGGCGAACGGGTACGCGATCAGCAGTCCTCGGCGTAGTGCGAGTGGACCGCCGGCTGCCCGGTGTAGTTGGGACCCGCGCGGTCGTCGGCGCCGAGAAAGCGGTACGGGAGGTGGACCTCGCGGCGGCCGGTGCGGCTGATCCGGCGGCGGCGGGGATCGTAGCTGAAGCCGGCGGCGCGCAGCAGCGCGGTGAGGCGTCGCCCGGCGGGGCGCCCGTCGGCGAGCCGGATGCTGGACAGGTCCAGGTCGGCCACGAACCGGCCCTCGGGCGTCAGCCAGTCGGCGGCGCGGGCCAGGACGGCGAGCTTGTCCCCGACGTAGTGCAGTCCGTGCAGGCAGGTGATCAGGTCGAACGGTCGGGCCGGCGCCCAGGTGGCGACGGAGGCGCAGACCAGCCGCAGGTTCGCCGGCCGGGTCGGCGCCGGGTCGAACGCGTCCACCAGGTCGACCCCGACGAGGGCGGTACGCTCGGCCAACCCCATCCGGCGCAGTTGCCCGGCCGCCTGGATCAGGGCTCGGCCCGTGCCGCAGCAGAGGTCCAGCCAGCCGGCAGTGGCGGCGGCGCCGGCGAGCCGGTCGGTGAGCACGTCGACCGGGTTGAAGCCCAGCTCGCGGGCGTAGCTGTTGACCCCGGCGAGCTGGCGTTCGCGGTTCATGGCGTTGTTGGCCACCACCGCCGAGCGTTCCAGCGCCGCGGTGCTCAGCAGTGCGCCCGGCCGGCGACCGCCCGTCATCCGGTCGTCCCCGGCTGGTCGGGCGCCACCGGCCGGTCGGACCGCACGGGTGAGAGCCGGGGATCGGCGGGCGGCGGGAGCTGGCGGTCGTGCAGGCGGCTCAGCAGGGCCAGGGCGGTGACCGCGCCGAGCAGCGCCAGGAACATGTCCCACTGGGTGTCCCAGACGTCGCCCTGGGTGGCGAGGAAGTCGTCGGCGGCCGCGCCCGCGGCGAGCGCCGACCACCACTCGAACATCTCGAACAGGGCGCTGAAGGCCAGGCAGGCGCAGACCACGAGCGGTGCCAGCCACCGGCTGCCGCGCAGCGGCGAGCGGCGGACCAGGACCTCCCGGACCAGGATGGCCGGTACGAAGCCCTGCGCGAAGTGGCCGAGGCGGTCGTACGGGTTGCGGGACAGGTCGAACACCTCCCGCGCCCAGTTCCCCACCGGGGTACGCGCGTAGGTGTGGTGGCCGCCGACGATGAGGATCAGCGCGTGCACCGCGAGCAGGCAGCAGAGCAGGGTGGTGAGCGGGAAGCGCCGCCAGGTGAGCAGCAGCACCGGGATCGCGACGATCACCCACACCGTCTCCAGCAGCCAGGTCAGCCGGTCGTACGGCCGGATGCCGGAGAGGACCAGCGCGACGAGGACGAGACCCAGCAGTGCCGGTGGGAGGAGGGCACGGGCTCGGGTCACCGGCGTCCGCCTGTTCGTGAGAGGGCGGCCGGTCGCCGTCCGGGACGCCGACGATAGCAGCGCCCTCGTCGACACCGGGTCACGCTGACCGGTACGTCGGCCCGCCGGTGCTCTCCCGCACCTCGAGCCGGAACGGCAGGTGCAGGTCCGCCGGGGGTGCCAGCGGCGCGCCCTCGATCAGCGCGACCAGCCGCTGCACGGCGAACCGTCCGATGTGCTCCTTGTCCGGGGCGATGGTGGTCAGGGTGGGCGTGCTGAAACGGCCCTCCTCGATGTCGTCGATGCCCGCCACCGCGATGTCCACCGGCACCCGGCGGCCGGCCTCGCCGATGGCCCGGATGGCGCCGATCGCGATGAGGTCGTTGTAGCCGAAGACGGCGTCCGGGGGCGGGTCGAGGGCGAGCAGGTGGCGCATGGCCAGCAGTCCGTCCCGGCGGCCGAACTGCTCGGTGGCGACCACCAGCCGCGCGTCGACCGGCAGTCCGGCCGCCGTCAGTGCCTCCTGATAGCCGCGCAGCCGCAGGTGCGCCGACTGCCGGTCCTGCCCGTCCCCGGCGCCGATGAAGGCGATCCGGCGCCGGCCGAGGGCGAGCAGGTGCTCGACCACGGCGCGGCTGGCGGCGACGTTGTCGATCGCGAGGTGGTCGTGGGGCACGTCGTAGACGCCCTCGCCGATCAGCACGAGCGGGACGGTGCCGGTGCGGGCGAGCACGTCGGCGCGGGTGATGCGGACCGGGCTGAAGATCAGGCCGTCGATGATGTGGCGGCGTGAGCCGTCCAGCAGCATCAGCTCCAGGTCGCGGTCCGCGCCGCTGCTCTCCATCACCAGCGTGTAGCCGAGGCCGGCCGCCTCCCGGATGGCCGCGTCGGCCAGCTCGGCGAAGTACGGGTTGTTCAGCTCGGGGATGGCCAGGGCGATGATGCCGGTACGCCCGCGGCGCAGGTGGCGGGCGCTGAGGTTGGGGGTGTAGCCCAGCTCGTCGATCGCCTGCTGCACCCGTCGCCGGGTCTGTTCGCCGACCGGCCGGTACCCGTTGACCACGTTGGAGACGGTGGCCAGGGACACCCCGGCGCGCTGGGCGATGTCTTTCAGGCTGACGCCCACGTACCACCTGCCTCGGCCGGAGAGGTCACGGCCGTCACCGTAGCCGTCGCACCTTGCTGAGGTACGTCTGGGTGACCACCACGACCAGCAGGAAGACGCCGCTCACCACGGACTGGATCGACGAGGTGAGGTTGCCGATCTGGTTGATCACGTTCTGGATCACGCCGAGCAGCAGCACCCCGCACAGCGTCCCGCTGACGCTGCCGGCGCCCCCGATGAGCAGCGTGCCCCCGATGACGACGGCGGCGATCGCGTCCAGTTCCATGCCGACGCCGAGGATGGTGACCCCGGACCCGAGCCGGGCGGCGTTGAGGATCCCGGCGAATCCGGCCAGGAGCGCGCTGAGGACGTAGGTCAGCGTCTTGACCCGGGCGACCGGCAGCCCCATCAGCGCGGCGGCCTCCTCGTTGCCGCCGAGGGCGAAGACGGCCTGGCCGTACCGGCTGCGTTGCAGCAGCACGGCCCCGGCGACGCAGAGCAGCACGGCCAGGTACACCGGCCAGCCGATGCCGAACAGGGTGCCCCGGCCGACGTCGAGCAGCACGGAGTCGCGGGGCACCAGGTACGTCCGGGCGCCCTCGTCGGTCACGGCGAGGAGCAGGCCACGGGCGCCCAGCAGGCTGGCCAGCGTGACGATGAAGGGGGCGAGCCCGGCCCGGGCGATGACCAGCCCGTTGAGCAGGCCGATGGCGCCGCAGACGGCGAGCGGCAGCAGGACCGCCGGCAGCGCGCCCCACTGGCTGGCCCAGGCGGCGAGCACCCCGCCGAGAGCGAAGACCGATCCCACGGAGAGGTCGATCCCGCCTCCGATGATCACGAAGGTCATGCCGAGCGCCACGATGGCCAGCGTCGACGACTGGATGGCGATGCCGGCGAGGTTGCCGGCGGTGGCGAACGACTCGAAGAGCAGTGCCGCGACGGCGGTGGCGAGCAGCAGCACGGCCAGGGCGCCGTGCTGCTGCGCCAGCGCGGCGATCCGCTCGGTCCCGGCGACCCGGGAGGTGGGCAGCTGCGCCGTGTCGCCGGTCGCGACGTGGGCCGTGGTGCCGGTGGTCATCGCGTCCTCCGTTGCTGAGCGACGTAGACGGCGACCAGGATGATGACGGCCTGCACCATCTGCGCCGTGGAGTCGGGCAGGTCGTGCTTGATCAGGGTGGCCCGGAGCAGCTGCATGAGCAGCGCCCCGGCGACCGTGCCGAGCACCCGGACCCGGCCGCCGGAGAGCGGCGTACCGCCGACGACGACGGCGGTGATCGCGGAGAGCTCGATCAGGTTGCCGATGGCCGACGGGTCGCTGGCGGTGAGCCGGGCGGTGGCGAGGACCCCGGCCAGGGCGGCGAAGACCCCGCTGAGCACGTAGGTGACGACGAGGACCCGGCGGACCGGCAGCCCGGCCAGCTGAGCGGCGGCCCGGTTGCCGCCGATGGCGACGAGTTGCCGGCCGTACGTGGTGCGGTGCACGGTGAATCCGATTCCGACGGCCAGCACGACGGCGACCCAGGCGACCACCGGCAGTCCGAGGAGTTCGTCGGTGCCGAGGGCGAGCAGGTCCGGGTTGCGGATCTGCTTGAGCTGGCCGTCGGCGATGACCAGGGCCAGCCCCCGCCCGGCGACCAGCAGGGCGAGCGTGGCGACGATCGGTTGCAGGCCGACCACGGCGACGAGGGTGCCGTTGAGCACGCCGGCCGCCGCCCCGGCCAGCAGGGCCATGGCGACCGCGGGCCACAGCCCGAAGCCGAGGTACAGCGGCAGGACGGCGGCGGCCAGGGCCATCACCGACCCGACCGACAGGTCGATGCCCTCGCTGCCGATGACCAGGGCGATGCCGAGCGCCACGATCACCACCGGGGCCACCTGCACCAGTTGCGTGCGGAGGTTGGCCAGCTCCAGGAAGTTGTCGGTGAAGACGGCGTTGAACAGCAGCAGCGCGGCGACGGCGACGTACACCCCGACGTCGCGGACCCGGCGGGTGAGCGCGGCCCGGTCGGGCCCGGTACGCGCCGCGACGGCGGGTTCAGCGCTGCTCATCGGCGGCCTCCTCCGGCGCGGCCAGGGTGGCCAGGATGGCGGGTTCGGAGACCTCGTCACCGGCCAGCTCGCCGACCACGGCGCCGGCCCGCAGCACCACCACCCGGTCGGCGCCCTCGACGAGTTCCTCCAGGTCGGAGGAGATGAGGACGACGCCCAGGCCGTCGCGGGCCAGTTCGCCGACGAGCCGTTGCACCTCCGCCTTGGCGCCCACGTCGATGCCCCGGGTGGGTTCGTCGAGCAGCAGCAGGCGGGGGTTGAGGCACAGCCAGCGCGCCAGCAGCACCTTCTGCTGGTTGCCGCCGGAGAGGTCGCCGACCCGTTGCTCCGGGCCGGCCGCCCGGATGCGCAGCCGGGTCATGAACGTCTCGACGATCCGGTCCTGCCGGGCCCGGGAGACCACCCCGGCGCGGGCCAGCCGCGGCATGGCGGCCAGCACGATGTTCTCGCGTACCGACAGCTCGGGGATGATGCCCTCGGCCTTGCGGTCCTCGGGCAGCAGCGCCACCCCGGCGCGCAGGGCGCGCCGGGGGGTGGGCCGGCGCAGCCGCCGCCCGGCGACGGTCACCGTGCCCGCGTCCAGGGGCAGCGCCCCGACGATCGCCTTGGCGGTCTCGGAGCGGCCGGAGCCGAGCAGCCCACCGAGGCCGGTGACCTCGCCGGGCCGGACGGTGAAGGAGACGTCGTGCAGCAGGTGCCGCTTGCGCAGCCCGTCGACGCGCAGCACCGGTTCGCCGTCGCGGGCGGTGTGGTCGCCGGTGAAGCCGGTCACGCCGTCGCGGCGGACCTCGGCCAGGTCCCGGCCGAGCATGGCGGAGACGAGCCGGAGCCGGTCGAGGCCGGCCAGCGCCCCGGTGTGCACGACCCGGCCGTCGCGCAGCACGGTCACCCGGTCGCAGAGCTGGTAGAGCTCGTCGAGACGGTGGCTGACGTAGACCACCGCGATGCCCCGGGCGCTGAGCCGGCGGACCAGCCCGAACAGCGTCTGCACCTCGCGCGGCTCCAGCGAGGAGGTCGGCTCGTCCATGACCAGCACCTTCGCGTCGACGGCGACGGCGCGGGCCAGGGCGACCATCTGCTGCGCGCCCAGGCTCATCGAGCGCAGCGGACGGGTCACGTCGACGTCCACGCCGTACCGGGCGAGCACCTCGGTCGCCTCGCGGTTCATCCGGCCGACGTCGACGAGGCCGAACCGGCGGGGCTCCCGGCCGAGGAAGAGGTTGCGGGCGATGCTCAGCAGCGGGATGAGGTTGACCTCCTGGTAGATGGTCGAGATGCCGGCGCGTTGAGCGTCCAGCGGCCGGCCGAAGGCGACCGGCTCGCCCCGGTAGTGGATCTCGCCGGAGTCGGCCTGGTACACGCCGGTGATCACCTTGATCAGGGTGGACTTGCCTGCGCCGTTCTCGCCGACCAGGGCGTGCACCTCACCGGGCGCGACGCTCAGGCTCACGCCGTCCAGGGCGCGGACGCCGCGGAAGTGTTTGCAGACGTCGCGCACCTCGAGCACGGGTGCGGCGTCGGTCTCGGTCATGTCGGTGGCCCCTCTGCGACGGTGACGGAGCGGGTGCCGGCGCTCCGGCGGGCGGGCGTGCCGGAGCGCCGGCGGTGCCTCAGTACGCGCCGGCCAACGACTCCCTGGCGTTGGCGGAGTCGTACTCGCGGTCGGAGATGATGACGTTCTCGGGGATCGCGGTGCCGGCGTAGAAGTCCTGGGCGGTCTTGAAGGCCAGCGGGCCGAAGCGCGGGTTGGACTCGATGACGGCGTTGATCGTGCCGTCGACGATCGCCTGGACGGCGTTGCGGGTCCCGTCGATCGAGACGATCTTGACGTCCTTGCCGGGGTTCTTGCCGGCCGACCGCAGGGCGGTCACCGCGCCGAGCGCCATCTCGTCGTTCTCGGCGTAGACGGCGGTGATGTCGGGGTTGCTGGAGATGAGCTGCTCCATCACGGCCTGGCCCTTGTCGCGGGCGAACTCGCCGGTCTGCTGGGCGACGATCTGCAGCCCGGGCGCCTTCGCCTTGACCTGCTCGACGAAGCCGTTGGTCCGGTCGGTGGTGACGTTGTTGCCGGACGAGCCGAGCAGGATGGCCACCTTGCCGGTCCCGCCGGTCACCTTGATCATGGCGTCGGCCGCCCGTTTGCCCTGCTCGACGAAGTTGGAGCCGAGGAAGGCCAGGTAGTCCCTGCAGGGCGCGGCGTTGATCTTGCGGTCGATGGTGAGCACCGGGACCTTCTTCGCCGCGGCCGCCTGCAACGCGGGCTCCAGCCCGTCGGAGTTCAGCGGCGCGACGATGAGGAACTGCGCGCCCTGGGCCAGCATGTCCTGGATGTCGCTGATCTGCTTGGACAGTTGCGACTGGGCGTTGGTGACCAGCAGCTTCTTCACGCCGATCTTCGCGGCCTCGTCCTTGATGGACTGCGTCTCGGCGATCCGGAACGGGTTCGCCTCCTTCTCGGACTGGGAGAAACCGACGACAGCGTCGGCCAGGTCGAGCTTGCCGGCGCCGTACTGCTGCAGGGTGCAGCCGGCGCCACCCGGGGTGCTGCTGGCCACGACCTGCTGGCCCTCGCTGCCGGCCGGGGTCGGGGTGCCCTCGCTCTCGCTCTTCGTGCAGCCGGTGAGCACTGCGGCGCCGGCGATCAGGGCGACGGTCGCGTTCGCCAGAACGCGGATCCTGATGGTCATCCGTGGCTCCTCGTACGCGGTGGGGTGGGGGGTCGGACGGTGCCGACGGGCGTTTCCGTGCAGGCGGGTACGGCCCGTGGAGCGGCCCTGCCCGCGCTGGTGAGCGCGCCCGAGACATTGATGAACAGGCATTGACCGACCGTCCACGGGAGGCCTATAACGTTATACGTACGTTCACGGATGTCAATAAGATCCTCCGTCAGCGCCGTCGATGGGTCCCCACCGGCATCCGCCCTGCCCCCGGCACCCGTCCGCCGTCCCCCCACCGAAGACGGAGACGCCATGCGACAC
>NZ_JBPQTL010000081.1:0-25649 GCF_051386295.1 Micromonospora sp. URMC 105
GCCCCGCCCCGCCGGACGCGGCCGGGCCGGCCGGCAGCCCCGCCCCGCCGGACGCGGCCGAGCCGACCGGCGCCCCCGCCCGGCCCGCCGTCGATCCGCGGGGTTGGCGCGACTACCCGGCGGGCCCCGCCTTCCTGGCTGCGCTCACCGACGGCCGGGCGCCCCGCGCCGTCTGGTCGGCGCTGGCCGGGGAGGACTGGGCCGCCCGGTACGCCGACGCCGTCGCCGCCACCGTCGCCGGCGGCCGGGGGGCGGTCGTCGTGGTCGCCGACGCCCGGGACCTGGACCGGCTCGACGCGGCGCTGACCGCCGTCCTGGGCCCGGACCGGCACGTCTGCCTCTCCGCCGCGCTCGGGCCGGCCCGCCGCTACCGGGCCTTCCTCACCGCCCGGCGCGGCGTGGTACCCGTCGTGATCGGCACCCGGGCCGCGATGTTCGCCCCGGTCGACCGGCTGGGCCTGGTCGCGATCTGGGACGACGGCGACGACCTGCACGCCGAGCCCCGGTCCCCGTACCCGCACGCCCGGGACGTGCTGCTCACCCGGGCCCACCTGGCCGGGGCCGCCGCGCTGGTCGGCGGGTACACCCGGACCGCCGAGGCGCAGCTGCTGGTGGAGACCGGCTGGGCCCGCGAGGTGGTCGCCGACCGGGCGACCCTGCGGGCGCGTACCCCGGCCATCGCGCCGACCGGCGACGACCCGCAGCTGGCCCGCGACCCCGGTGCGGCCACCGCCCGGCTGCCCAGCCTGGCCTGGACCACCGCCCGGGACACCCTGCGCGCGGACGCCCCGGTGCTGGTGCAGGTGCCCCGCCGGGGCTACCTGCCCTCGATCTCCTGCGCGGACTGCCGCACCCCGGCCCGCTGCCCGCACTGCGCCGGCCCGCTGGCGCTGCCCTCCGCCGAGGGTGCCCCCGCCTGCCGCTGGTGCGGCCGGGTCGCCGCCGCGTACGCCTGCCCGGAGTGCGGCGGGCGGCGGCTGCGGGCGGCGGTCACCGGCGCCCGGCGCACCGCCGAGGAGCTGGGCCGCGCCTTCCCCGGCGTGCCGGTGCGCACCTCGGGCCGGGAGGAGGTGCTGACCAGCGTGCCCGGCGGAGCCGGCCTGGTGATCGCCACCCCGGGCGCGGAGCCGCCGGCCGAGGGGGGCTACGGCGCGGTGCTGCTGCTGGACTCCTGGGCCCTGCTCACCCGGGCCGACCTGCGCGCCGGCGAGGAGACGCTGCGCCGGTGGCTGAGCGCCGCTGCGCTGGCCCGGCCGGCCTCGGCGGGCGGGCGGGTGGTGGTGGTCGCCGACGGCGCGCTGGCACCGGTGCAGGCGCTGCTGCGCTGGGACCCGGCCTGGTTCGCCGCCCGGGAGCTGGCCGAGCGGCGGGAGCTGGGCTTCCCCCCGGCGACGAAGATGGCCAGCGTCACCGGCCCGGCGGCGGCGGTGGCCGACCTGCTCGCCGAGGCCCGGCTGCCCGACGGCGCGGAGGTGCTCGGCCCGGTCCCGGCCGACGAGGACCGGGAGCGGATGCTGGTACGGGTGCCGCGGGCCCGGGCCGCCGCCCTCGCCGAGGCGCTGCACACCGCCGCCGGGGTGCGCAGCGCCCGCAAGGCCGCCGACCCGGTACGCCTCCAGGTCGACCCGCTCAGCCTCTTCTGACCGGCCGTGATCCGCGACACCGGAGCGGGTCGGCGCCCGGTCCGGAGCGGGTACGGTCGCACAGCGCGTCCGGTAAACCCGTGGCGGCGAGGTGGTAGCATCGCCCGTCATGCCCGGGCGCTCGGGTGGCGCGACGATGGCGGAACGCGTCGTACCGACGCCATATCGATGATGTCGATCAGCCGGTGATCAGGGGTGGACCAGTCGTGACCGTTCGTCAATCGATCGTCTTCAACGGGGACCTCGGCAGCGGCAAGAGCACCGTTTCCGTCGAGATCGCCAAGCGGTTGGGGCTGCGCCGGGTCAGCGTCGGCGACCTCTACCGGCAGATGGCGCAGGAGCGGCAGATGACCGCCCTCCAGCTCAACCTGCACGCCGAGCTGGACCAGGCCGTCGACGGCTACGTCGACCAGCTCCAGCGCGACATCGCCGCCTCCGGCGAGTCGCTGGTGATGGACTCCCGGCTGGCCTGGCACTTCTTCACCGACGCGCTCAAGGTGCACATGATCACCGAGCCGGGCGAGGCGGCCCGCCGGGTGCTGCTGCGCCCCTCCGGCCCGGCCGAGAGCTACACCTCGCTGGACGAGGCCAAGGCCAAGCTGCGCGAGCGCAGCGAGAGCGAGCGGAACCGGTTCATCCTCCGCTACGGCGTCGACAAGGCCCGGCTGCGCAACTACGACCTGGTCTGCGACACCACCCGGGCCTCCGCCGCCGAGGTGATCGAGCACATCGTCGACGCGTACGAGGGCCGGCTCGGCGCCGACGTGCTGCGCGAGGCCCCGCCGCTGCTGCTGCTCGACCCGGCCCGGGTCTACCCGACCGAGGACATCAGCACCCTGCGCGGGCTCTGGGACTCGGAGTTCGTCGGCGAGGTGGCCGCGTCCGGCGACGAGGCCCTGGAGCCGCTGCGGATCGGCTACACCGGCGAGTACTTCTTCGTGGTCGACGGGCACCGCCGGCTCAGCGCCGCCCTGCAGAACGGCTTCAACCTGGTCCCGGCCCAGCTGGTCGCCGAGGTCGACGAGCCGGTGGTCGGCGGGATGAGCGCGGTGGACTTCTTCGCCGCCCAGGTCCGGCCCAGCATCGTCTACGACTGGGAGGCCGCCCACGGCATCCAGCTGCCGCTGCCCGAGCACGCCCTGCTCGGCGGCGCCGCGGTGCTGGCGGGGGAGCCCGGCACCGGCGCCTGAGCCCCGCTGGGGACGGCCCGCCTCGGACGCGTGCCCGCCCCCGGCCACGGGGCCGCGCGGGGTCGCCCGGCGACGGCGGGACGCGCATGATGGAGCCTCCGACGCACCGACGCGGGAGGCCGGTCATGGACGCAGCCGAGGCGCTCGCCCTGCTCATGTCGCCACCGGGGCGGATCGACCCGTACCCGACGTACGAGCGGCTGCGCCGGTACGGGCCGGTGGTCCAGGCCGGGCCGGTGTTCTACGTGGTCACCGGCTACGCCGAGGTCGACGAGATTCTGCGCGACGCCCGCTTCGGGGTGATCGACGACGTGCTGCGCGACCAGTTCCTGCCCGCCTGGCGGGACAGCCCGGCCGTCGCCTCGATCTCCCGGTCGATGCTGCGGACCAACCCGCCCGACCACAGCCGGATGCGGCGGCTCGCGGCCGGCGCGTTCACCCCGCGCCGGATCGCCGCCATGCGCGACGTGGTGGTGGCGCAGGCCGACGAGCTGGTCGACGCGATGGTCGAACAGGCCCGCGACGGCGAGCCCGTCGACTTCATGGCCGAGTTCGCGTACCCGCTGCCGGTGGGGGTGATCTGCGCGCTGCTCGGGGTGCCGGCGGCCGACCGGCCGCTGTTCCGGCGCTGGGCCGCCGACCTGACCGGGGTGCTGGAGCCGGAGATCACCACCCAGGAGCTGGCCGTGGCCGACCGGGGCGCCACCGAGCTGCGCGACTACTTCGCCGCGCTGGTGCGGGCCCGCCGCGCCGCGCCCGCCGACGACCTGACCACCGCCCTGGTCGGCGTGCACGACGCCGACGGCGACCGGCTCTCCGGCGAGGAGCTGCTGGCCAACCTGGTGGTGCTGCTGGTCGCCGGCTTCGAGACCACCACCAACCTGCTCGGCAACGGCCTCGTGGTGCTGCTGGACCATCCCCGCGCGGCCGGCGCGCTGCGCGACCGTCCCGACTTCGCCCCCGGGTACGTCGAGGAACTGCTGCGCTACGACTCGCCGGTGCAGCTCACCACCCGGGTCAGCGACGCGGCAGTGACCTGCGGCGGCGTCGACCTGCCGGCGGGCAGCTGGGCGCTGCTGCTGCTCGGCGCGGCCAACCGCGACCCCCGGCGCTACCCCGAGCCGCAGCGCTTCGACCCGTGGCGCCCGCAGGTGCACCCGCTGTCGTTCGGGGCCGGGCCGCACTACTGCCTGGGCGCCGGGCTGGCCCGGCTGGAGGCGCAGGTCGCGTTCCCGCTGCTGCTGCGCCGGCTGCCCGGCCTGGCCCTGGCCGGCCGCCCCCGGCACCGGACCCGGCTCACCCTGCGCGGCTACGAGACCCTGCCGGTGATCATCGACACGGAGTCGGCGGCCCCGCATCGCGGTACGCCGGCCGGGGCCGCCCCCGGCACTCCGTAGACTGATACGGCACCCGTCCGTACAGCCGAAGGAGCCACACCGCGTGACCGTCCAGCCCATCCGTCTGTTCGGGGATCCGGTGCTGCGCACGCCGGCCGATCCGGTCGTCGACTTCGACGCCGAGCTGCGTAGGCTCATCGCCGACCTCACCGACACGATGCGGGAGCAGAGCGGCGCCGGCCTGGCCGCGCCCCAGCTCGGCGTGGGCCTGCGGGTGTTCACCTTCGACGTGGACGACGTGCTCGGGCACCTGGTCAACCCGGTGCTGGAGTTCCCCGACGAGGAGGAACAGGACGGCCCGGAGGGCTGCCTGTCCATCCCCGGGCTCTACTTCGACACGAAGCGCCGGCAGAACGTCATCGCCAAGGGCTTCAACGGCTACGGCGACCCGATGCAGATCGTCGGCACCGGGCTGATGGCGCGCTGCGTGCAGCACGAGACCGACCACCTCGACGGGGTGCTCTTCGTCGACCGGCTGGACCCGGCCGGGCGCAAGGAGGCCATGAAGGCCATCCGCCAGGCCGAGTGGTACGACCCGGCCGCCCCGCCCACGGTGAAGCTCAACCCGCACGCCGCCGGCAGCCCCTTCGGTCTGGGGCGGTGACCGGGTGCGCCTGATCTTCGCCGGCACGCCGGCCGTCGCCGTCCCCGCCCTTGCCGCCGTCGCCGCCTCCGGGCACGAGCTGCTGGCCGTGGTCACCCGCCCCGACGCCCCGGCCGGTCGCGGCCGCGGCCTGGTCCGCTCGCCGGTCGGCGCCTGGGCCGACGAGCACGGGATCGAGGTGCTGACCCCGGCGAAGCCCCGTGAGCCGGAGTTCCTCGACCGGCTGCGCGAGCTGGCCCCGGACTGCGTGCCCGTGGTCGCGTACGGCGCGCTGGTGCCGCCGGTGGCCCTGGAGGTCCCCCGGCACGGCTGGATCAACCTGCACTTCTCGCTGCTGCCCGCCTGGCGCGGCGCGGCCCCCGTGCAGCACGCCGTGCTGCACGGCGACGAGCTGACCGGCGCCAGCGTCTTCCAGCTCGAACAGGGGCTGGACACCGGTCCGGTGTACGGCACGCTCACCGACGAGATCCGGCCGACCGACACCTCCGGCGACCTGCTGGAGCGGCTCGCGCACTCCGGTGCGGGCCTGCTGGTGGCCGTCCTCGACGCGATCGAGGCCGGGTCGGCGCGGGCCGAGCCGCAGCCCACCGACGGGGTGTCCCTGGCTCCGAAGCTGACCGTGGAGGACGCGCGCGTGCGCTGGACCGATCCCGCCTTCGCCGTGGACCGGCGGATCCGGGCCTGCACGCCGGCCCCCGGGCCGTGGACGACCTTCCGGGGTGACCGGGTCAAGCTCGGCCCGGTGACCCCGGTCGGCAACGGCCCCGAGTTGAAGCCGGGAGAGCTGCTGGTGGAGAAGTCCCGGGTGCTGGCCGGCACCGCGACCGTGCCGGTGCAGCTCGGTGAGGTGCGCGCGGCGGGCAAGAAGGCCATGTCGGCGAGCGACTGGGCGCGCGGCGTCCGGGTCGGCGCCGGCGAGGTGCTCGCGTGAGCGCCCCCTCGGACCGCCCCGACAGCTCCCGTTCCGACCGTCCCCGCGACGACCGTCCCCGCGACGACCGATCCGCCGGCTCCCGCGGTGACCGGTTCGACCGGTCCGCGCCCCGGCGCTCCGACGCCCCGCGCGGTGACCGCCCGACCGGCGGCGGCTACCGGGGCGACCGGCCGACCGGCGGCGGTTACCGAGGCGACCGCCCGACCGGCGGCGGCTACCGAGGCGACCGCCAGGGTGGTGGCCGTCCCGGCTTCGACCGCCGCGGCGCTCGACCCGCCCGCCCGGCCGTGGACCTGCCCCGGTTCGCCGCCTACCAGGCCGTCGCGGCGGTGCACCGCGACGACGCGTACGCCAACCTGGTGCTCCCGTCGATCCTGCGCGAGGAGGGGTTGGTCGGCCGGGACGCCGCCTTCGCCACCGAGCTGACGTACGGCACGCTGCGGCACACCGGCACCCTGGACGCGATCATCACCGACGCCGCCGGGCGCGAGGTCGAGCGGATCGACCCGCCGGCCCGCGACGCCCTGCGGCTCGGGGCGTACCAGCTGCTGCACACCCGGGTACCGGCGCACGCGGCGGTCTCGTCGACCGTCGACCTGGTCCGCTCGGTCGCGCCCGGGGCCACCGGCTTCGCCAACGCGGTGCTGCGCGAGATCGCCGGCCGGGACGCCGACGCCTGGGTGGCCCGGCTCGCCCCACCGGTGGAGTCCGACCCGATCGGTCACCTGGCGCTGGCGTACAGCCATCCGCAATGGATCGTGCGGGCCTTCAGCGAGGCGCTCGGTGGTGACCTGGGGGAGACCACCCGGCTGCTGATCGAGGACAACGAGCGGCCCCCGGTGCACCTCTGCGCCCGGCCCGGACTTGCCGACCCGGCGGAGCTGGCCGACGAGGTGGGCGGCGCCCCCGGCGCCTTCTCCCCGTACGCGGTCTACCTCTCCGGCGGTGCGCCGGGTGAGCTGCCGGCGCTGGCGCAGGGGCGGGCGCACGTGCAGGACGAGGGCTCGCAGCTGGTGGCGAACGCGCTGGCCGTCGCGCCGCTGGACGGCCCGGACGGGCGCTGGCTGGACCTGTGCGCCGGGCCCGGCGGCAAGTCCGGCCTGCTCGGCGCGCTCGCCGCGCAGCGCGGCGCCCGGCTGACGGCCGTGGAGGTCTCCGAGCACCGGGCCCGGCTGGTCGAGCAGGCCACCCGGGGCCTGCCGGTGAACGTGCTGCACACCGACGGCCGTACGGTCGGCGCGGACCCGAAGCTGCCGGAGGGGCACTTCGACCGGGTGCTGGTGGACGCGCCCTGCACCGGCCTGGGCTCGTTGCGCCGCCGGCCGGAGTCGCGGTGGCGGCGGCAGCCGTCGGACCTGCCGCAGCTGACCCGGCTGCAACGGGAACTGCTCACCGCGGCCCTGCGCGCGGCTCGCCCCGGCGGCCTGGTCGCCTACGTCACCTGCTCTCCGCACGTGGTGGAGACGCACGTGACGGTGACCGAGGCGGCCCGGCGTGCCGAGGTGCCGGCGGACTTCGTCGACGCCCGGACGCTGCTGCCGGCCGGCATGCCGGGGCTGGGCGACGGCCCGACGGTGCAGCTCTGGCCGCACCGGCATGGCACGGACGCGATGTTCCTCGCGGTGCTGCGCCGCGGCTGAGCGGTAGCGCTTGCCGGCCCGGCGGGGCGGGAGCGAAGGTGGAAGCGGGGTGGGGCGGCGGTGAGCCGCCCCGCCGCCGGCTCAGCGGACCGGCAGGCCCTTGGTGCCGACGCCCTTGAGCGAGCGGGTCAGGTTGCGGTCGCTGACCCACAGGAAGCACTGCACGCCGCGGTTGCCGTCGCGCCATTCCCGTTCCAGCGGGTGGTAGAAGATCGAGCCGGCGCGGAACCGCAGGTTGCCGTCGTTCGGCACCCCGGTGTACTTCGCCAGCACACCCATGCATCCCTTGTGGACCCGGTCGTCGCCCCGGTTGAGCTGGGCGTAGCTGAGGTCGGTGGCCGGCCAGACGCCGACGAACTCGGCGTGGTGCCGGGCGGTGCAGGAGGCCGGGGCCATCGCCTCGACCTCGTCGCCGGAGACCTTCGGCTCGAAACAGCCCAGCCGCAGGCCGGTGTCCCGGGTCAGCGCGCCCTTCAGGCTGCCGGTGCGGGGAACGGCCCGGGACTCGTCGATGCTCGCGACCTCGGTCAGGTCGCAGCGGAACCAGCGCGCCCCGCCCGTCCACGCCGCCGGCGAGGGGAAGACGACGGCGAGCCCGAGCCGGCCGGAGCGCCAGTCGGCGCCGACCGCCCGGCGGACCTCCCGGTCGCACTCGGCGCGGGCGGCGAGCATCGCCGGGGTGCCGCCGGACGGGGGAGTGGAACGCCGGGCCTCGGTACCGGTGAAGGTGCCCACGTGCATGGTCTCGGCGCGGTGCGACCGGGCGCATTCGACCGGGCGGTACCCGCTGAGGTAGCCGACGTCCTGCACGTCGGCGTGGCAGATCCCGGCGGCGGGGACGAAGCCCTGCGGCGCGGCGAGGGCCGGCCAGTCGTCGGTGAGGTCGGCGTCCAGTCCGGCGGGTGCGCCGCATCCGGTCAGCGCCAGGAGCGCCAGGCCGCCCGCGGCGACCGCCGTCCACCACCGCCGCATCGCATCCGACCTTCCGCCGACCGTGACCGTGGCGCCCGCGCCGAACGGGCGTCACGGTGCGGCAGCATACGGCACCCGGCTCAGATGGCGGGGAGTCCCTTCGGGCCCGCGCCGCGCATGGACCGGGTCAGCTTCCGGTCGTCGCTCCACAGGAAACAACGCACGCCGCGATCGCCCTCCTCCCATTCCCGCTGGGACGGCGGGTAGAAGATCGAGCCGGCCCGGTACGGCAGGTCGGCGTTGTTCGGCACGGCGGCGAAGGCGGCGATCAGGGCCATGCAGCGCCGGTGCACCTCCTGGTTGGCGCGGCCGAACTCCGCCCAGCTCATGTCGCGTTCGACGTAGACCCCGACGAACTCGGCCCGGTGCGGCTCGGAGCAGAGCACGGGCGCCATGTAGTTGAGGTTCTCGCCGATCAGCTTGGGGTCGAAGCAGCGGTGGGTCAGCGGGTTGTCGCCGATCATCGCGCCGCGCAGGCTGCCGGTGCGGTTGACCGGGCGGGTGTTGTCGATGCTGTCGGTCTCGCTCAGATCGCAGCGGAACCAGCGGGCGCCGCCGTTCCACGCCGGCACCGACGGCAGCGCGATGTTCAGGGTGAGCCGGGCGGAGTGCCAGTCGCCGCCGAGCACCTCCCGTGCCCGCTGGTCGCACTCGGCCCGGGCGGGACGCAGCATCGGGGAGCCCGGCTCCGGGCGGGGCCCGGCCGCCGCCGCGCCGGTGAACGTCCCCACGTGGATCGCCTCGGCCAGGTGGCTGCGCGCGCAGTCCACCGTGTCGTAGGTGCCGGCCTGGACCACCGCGGTGATCCGGGGCAGGCAGGCGTCCGTGGCGGGCACGAACGCCCGCGGCGCGGGCAGGTCCGGCCAGTCGTCGGCCAGGTCGCCGTCGGGCCGGTGCTGCGGGACACAGCCGCTCATCACCATCGTCGCCGCGCCGGCCAGCGCCAGCGCCACGAGCCACCGTCGCATCGTCCGCCCTTTCCGGGAGATGACGGCCCGTCGCCGCGCCCCGCGTGCAGTCGCGCATCCGCGGGGCGTTCGGCACGTGTGACCGTCTCTGATGGAGTGTTGCCGCGATTCGGTCGGTCGGCCAGTCGCGGATGGCCGGCCGGCCGGTTTTGCGTTGCGTCTGGCCCAATCTTGCACCAGCGGTCACTCCTGGGTCACAGGGCGTTCCCGGTGGGGCCGCGATGCCGGCGGCGGGTGGCCGCATTCGTACACTGACCCGGTGACCGTACCGCCGCCGATCGTCGCGCCCAGCATCCTCGCCGCCGATTTCGCCCGCCTCGCCGACGAGGTCCGTGCCGTGGAGAACGCCGCGGACTGGCTGCACGTCGACGTGATGGACAACCACTTCGTGCCCAACCTGACCATCGGGCTGCCCGTGGTGCAGAGCCTGCGGGCGGTGACCCAGATCCCGTTCGACGTGCACCTCATGATCACCGATCCGCGGCGCTGGGCCCCGGGCTACGCCGACGCCGGTGCCTACAACGTCACCTTCCACGCCGAGGCGTGCGACGACCCGGTGGCACTGGCCAAGGACCTCCGCTCGGCCGGTGCGAAGGCGGGGTTGGCCATCGACCGGGACACCCCGATCGAGCCGTACCTGGAGCTGCTGCCCAGCTTCGACACCCTGCTGATCATGACGATCAAGGCCGGCTTCGGCGGGCAGCGGTTCATCCCGCAGCTGCTGGAGAAGGTCCGCGCCGCCCGCCGGCACGTCGACACCGGCCACCTTGAGCTGCGCATCGAGGTCGACGGCGGGATCGCCGCCGACACCATCGAGCAGGCCGCGGCGGCCGGCGCGGACGCCTTCGTCGCCGGCACCGCGGTCTACGGGGCGGCCGACCCGGCCGAGGCGGTCCGCCGCCTGCGGGGGCTCGCGGAGCGCGCGGTCCCCGGAGCCTGACGTGGACCCGGCCGACGACCGACCCGACGTCATCCTGGTCGTCGACGACGACGAGGACATCGCCCGCTTCGTCGAGTTCAACCTGCGGCTGCACGGCTTCGAGGTGCTGCACGCCGGCGACGGCCAGGAGGCGCTCGAGATGATCGAGCGGCACCGGCCGGACCTTGCCGTGGTGGACCTGATGATGCCCCGGATCGACGGCCTGGAGCTGACCCGGCGGCTGCGCGCCGACCCGATGACCTCGGCCCTGCCGGTGATCATGCTGACCGCCAAGGGGATGACCGTGGACAAGGTGCACGGCCTCAGCGCCGGCGCCGACGACTACCTGGTCAAGCCCTTCGACACCGCCGAACTGGTGGCCCGGGTCAGCTCCACGCTGCGCCGCAACAAGGAGTTCCGGGAGGTCTCCCCGCTGACCGGGCTGCCGGGCAACAGCCGGATCCGCCGCGAGATCAGCGACCGGGTACGCAGCGGCGTCGACTACGCGGTCGGCTACATCGACATCGACCGGTTCAAGAGCGTCAACGACCGGTACGGCTTCGTCCGCGGCGACGAGTTCATCTCCGCGCTGGCCCGCAGCCTGCACCGGGCGGTGGTCTCGATCGGCCTGCCGCCGGCCTTCCTCGGCCACGTCGGCGGGGACGACTTCGTCGTGGTCTGCACTCCGGAGCAGGTCCGGCCGCTGACCTTCCGCGCGGTCGAGGACTTCGAGCGGGCCGCCGACACGCTCTACGATCCGGCCGACGCCGAACGCGGCTACGTCGAGCTCAAGGACCGCCGGGGCAACGTCCGCAAGGCCCACCTGGTGACCCTCTCGATCGGGGTCTCCCTCTCCGACGCCCGGAAGCGCTTCACCGACCCGCTCGCCGCGATCGCGGTCGCCTCGGAGATGAAAACGGTCGCCAAGAGCCAGCCCGGTTCGTACGTGGCGGTGGACCGGCGGCGGGCCGACGGGGTGTGAGGTAGCCCGCGTGCAGTGGCGTACCGGCCGGGGGAACGTGTAAGACTTCCCATGTACCCACCACGCGCTGGCGGGGCTCGGTGAAATTCCGAACCGGCGGTGATCCACGGTCCGACCGTGGTAAGCCCGCGACCCGGACGGCTCAGGCCGCCCGGTGGACCTGGTGAGAATCCGGGGCCGACGGTTGGGAGCGGGAAGGTCCGCCCCCAGAAAGTCCGGATGGGAGACAGCGCGCGGGACGGGGCGGGCCTGCGTGGGCTGCACTCCAGCCAGCGCGTGGGCTCCCCGGGGGCGGCTGTGCCGTTCCCGGCTCCGCCGCCGCCTGCCCGCGGCTCCTCCCGTACCGCCCGCGCGCGGCCCGGCGAGTTGAGAGGGCACAGCCAATGGCCGGCGTCTCCGTCGACGAGGCGATGCGTCGCGCCGTCACGCTCGCGGCCCGTGGCCTCGGCACCACCAGCCCCAACCCGGTCGTCGGCTGCGTGCTGCTCGATCCGGACGGCGCGGTCGTCGGGGAGGGATTCCACGCGTACGCGGGCGGACCGCACGCCGAGATCGTCGCGCTCGCCCAAGCCGGTGAGCGGGCCCGGGGCGGCACCGCCGTGGTCACCCTCGAACCCTGCGACCACACCGGCCGCACCGGCCCCTGCAGCCTCGCGCTCGTCCAGGCCGGCGTGGCCAAGGTGGTCATCGCCGTGCCCGACCCCAACCCGGTCGCCTCCGGCGGCGCGGCCACCCTGCGCGCCGCCGGCATCCAGGTCGAGTTCGGGGTACGCGCCGAGGAGGCCGAGGCCGGCAACGTCGCCTGGCTGACCTCGATGCGCCGCGGCTGGCCGTACGTGATCTGGAAGTACGCCGCGACGCTCGACGGCCGGTCGGCGGCGGCCGACGGCACCAGCATGTGGATCACCGACGAGGCGGCCCGGATGGACGTGCACGCGCTGCGCGGCACGGTCGACGCGGTGATCGCCGGGGTGGGCACCGTGCTCGCCGACGATCCCCGGCTGACCGCCCGGAACCTGCGCGACGGCACCCTGGCCATCCGGCAGCCGCTGCGGGTGGTGGTGGACAGCTCCGGGCGTACCCCCGCATCGGCCCGGGTCCGCGACGGCGCCGCCCGGACCTGGATCGCCACCGCGGCGGAGGTCGGGGCCGGCCCGGACGGCCGGGTCGACCTGCCGGCGCTCCTGGCCGAGCTGCACCGCCGCGGCGTGCGGGCCGCGCTGCTGGAGGGCGGCCCGCAGCTGGCCGGCGCGTTCCTGGCCGCCGGGCTGGTCGACAAGGTCGTCGGGTACGTCGCGCCGAAGCTGCTGGGCGCCGGTACGACCGCGCTGCGCGACGCCGGCGTGACCACCATCGCCGACGCCATCGAACTGAAGATCACCGACGTTACGCAGGTCGGTCCCGATCTGCGGATCACCGCGCTGCCCCGGAAGAGGGAGGCCTGACATGTTCACCGGCATCGTCGAGGAGTTGGGCGAGGTCCTCCGCGTCACGGACACCGGGGGTGACTCCGCGCTGGTCGCCGTCCGCGGCCCGCTGGTCACCTCCGACGCCCGGCACGGCGACTCCATCGCGGTCAACGGCGTCTGCCTCACCGTGGTGGAGGCCGCCGACGGCGTCTTCACCGCCGACGTGATGGGGGAGACGCTGCGCCGCTCCGCGCTCGGCGCGCTGCGGGTGGGCGACCCGGTCAACCTGGAGCGGGCCGCCGCCCTGAACAGCCGGCTCGGCGGGCACATCGTGCAGGGCCACGTCGACGGGGTGGGCGAGATCGTCGCCCGGGAACCCGCCGAGCAGTGGGAGACGGTGCGCTTCCGGCTCCCGGCCGAGCTGGCCCGGTACGTGGTGGAGAAGGGCTCGATCACCATCGACGGCGTCTCGCTGACCGTCGCCGCGGTCGGCGACGACTGGTTCACCGTCGGGCTGATCCCCACCACCCTCAAGCTGACCACGCTCGGCGCCAAAAGCGTCGGCGACCCGGTCAACCTGGAGGTCGACGTGCTGGCCAAGTACGTCGAGCGGCTGCTCGGCGACCGCGTCGGCGGGGGTGGGCGCTGATGGGCCCGCTCGGCTGGCTGCTCGAGGCGCAGCTGGAGATCGCCGGCTCGCCGGTGCTGGTCCGCGAGATCGTCGGGAACGTCTTCGGGCTGGGCTCCGCGCTGCTCGGGCTGCGCCGGCTGGTCTGGGCCTGGCCGGTCGGCATGATCGGCAACGCGCTGCTCTTCACCGTCTTCCTCGGCGGCGTCTTCACCACCCCGCAGGCGCACGACCTCTACGGCCAGGCCGGCCGGCAGGTCTTCTTCTTCGCGCTCAGCGTCTACGGCTGGTGGCGCTGGTCGCGCAACCGCCGGCAGGGCGACGACCAGCCGGCCGTCAGCCCGCGCTGGGCCACCGGCCGGGAGCGGCTCGGCCTGCTGCTGGCCGCCGCCGTCGGCACCGCCGCCGCGTACCCGGTGCTCGCCGCGCTCGGCTCGTGGGGCCCGCTGCCGGACGCCTGGATCCTCACCGGCAGCCTGCTCGCCACGTACGGCATGGCCCGCGGCTGGGTCGAGTTCTGGCTGATCTGGATCGCCGTCGACGCGGTCGGTGTGCCGCTGCTGCTGCGCGGCGGGTTCTACCCGTCGGCGGCCATGTACCTGGTCTACGGCGCCTTCTGCGTCTGGGGTCTCGCCGCCTGGTGGCGGACCTCGCAGGCCACCCGGTCGGCGCCCCGGCCGATCCCGTCCACCTACTCGGAGGTCGCGGCATGACCAGTTTCGCCAGTATCGAGCAGGCGGTGGCGGACATCGCCGCCGGCCGGCCCGTCGTCGTGGTCGATGACGAGAACCGGGAGAACGAGGGCGACCTGATCTTCGCCGCCGAGCTGGCCACGCCGGAGCTGGTGGCGTTCATGGTCCGCTGGACGTCCGGCTACATCTGCGTGTCGCTGACCGAGTCGGAGTGCGACCGGCTGGACCTGCCGCCGATGCACCACACCAACCAGGACCGGCGGGGCACCGCGTACACGGTGACGGTCGACGCCCGGGAGGGGATCGGCACCGGCATCTCGGCCGCCGACCGGTCGCACACCATCCGGCTGTTGGCCGACCCGGCCACCGACCCGACCGACCTGTCCCGCCCCGGGCACGTGGTGCCGTTGCGCGCCCGCGAGGGCGGGGTGCTGCGCCGTCCCGGCCACACCGAGGCGGCCGTCGACCTGACCCGGCTGGCCGGGCTGCGTCCCGCCGGCGTGCTCTGCGAGCTGGTCAACGAGGACGGCACCATGATGCGGGTGCCGGACCTGGAGAAGTTCTGCGCCGAGCACGGGCTCACCCTGATCACGATCGCCGACCTGGTGGCGCACCGGCGGCGGCACGAGAAGCAGGTCGAGCAGGTCGCCGACGCCCGGATGCCCACCCCGTACGGGGTGTTCCGGGCGCTGGGCTACCGCGCCGAGCACGACCCGGCCGAGCACGTCGCCCTGGTGTACGGGGAGATAGGCGACGGGCAGGACGTGCTGGTGCGGGTGCACTCGGAGTGCCTGACCGGGGACGTCTTCGGCTCGCTGCGCTGCGACTGCGGCCCGCAGTTGCAGGCGTCGTTGGCCCGGGTCGCCCGGGAGGGGCGGGGCGTGGTGCTCTACGTGCGCGGGCACGAGGGGCGCGGCATCGGCCTGCTGCACAAGCTGCAGGCGTACCAGCTGCAGGACCTGGGCCGGGACACCGTGGACGCCAACCTCGACCTGGGGCTGCCCGCCGACGCCCGGGACTACGGCACCGGCGCGCAGATCCTCTACGACCTGGGCGTGCGGTCCATGCGGCTGCTGACCAACAACCCGGCCAAGCGGGCCGGGCTGGAGGGGTACGGCCTGACCATCACCGGCCGCGAGGGGCTGCCGGTCCGGCCGCACCCGGAGAACGTGCGGTATCTGCGGACCAAGCGGGACCGGATGGGCCACCTGTTGGATGAACTGGACGAGGTGACCGAGGCTCCGATGGGCCGCCCGGTCGCCGGCAACGAGATCGGAGCGTAGACATGGCGGGATTCGGCGAGCCCGGGGTGACCACGGTGGACGCGGCGGGCCTGACCGTCGGCGTGGTCGCGGCCCGCTGGCACGGCGACCTCACCGACCACATGCTGGACCGGGCGGTGGCGGCGGCCGAGGCGTGCGGCGCCCGGTCGGTGGTGGCCCGGGTGTCCGGCTCGGTGGAGCTGCCGGTGGTGGCCCAGGCCCTGGCCCGCCGCTGCGACGTGGTGGTGGCGCTCGGCGTGGTGGTGCGGGGTGCCACCGCGCACTTCGACTACGTCTGCCGGTCGGTGACCGACGGTCTCACCCGGGTCGCCCTGGACGAGGGGAAGCCGGTGGCGCACGGGGTGCTCACGGTGGAGAACATCGAGCAGGCCCGGGACCGGGCCGGGCTGCCCGGCTCCGCCGAGGACAAGGGCTGGGCGGCCACCGTCGCCGCCCTCGACGCGGCGCTGGCCATCCGGGACGTGGCCGCGGCGAACGGCCACCGGGTCGGCTTCGGCCGCTGAACCCCGCCCGGTCGGCGCCTCGGCCTGGTCCGCGCGTCGCCCGCTGCCGGGCGTGATCGACTCTGTTCCGCCGACGTGGCGGTGTCCGAGGTATCCCGGACACCGCCACGTCGGCGTTCCGGAGTGGATCTGGCCGGAACATGACGCGGCCGGACCCGGTGCGCGAGGTGTCGCCGGGTGACTGGAAGAATCGCCTTCCGTGAAGACGTTCGAGGAGTTGTTCGCCGAGCTGCAGGCCAAGGCCGCCGCCGGCACCCCGGGCTCGGGCACGGTCGCCGCCCTGGACAAGGGCGTGCACTTCATCGGCAAGAAGGTCGTCGAGGAGGCGGCCGAGTCGTGGATGGCCGCCGAGCACGAGGGGCCGGAGCGGACCGCCGAGGAGATCTCCCAGCTGCTCTACCAGGTCCAGGTGCTGATGCTCGCCAGCGGTCTGGAGCTCAAGGACGTCTACCGACATCTGTGAGTGCGCCCCGTCGTTGATCACATTCGATCGAAGGAGCACTCCGTCATGCTGCGTGTCGCCGTACCCAACAAGGGCGCCCTGGCCGAGAAGGCCGCCCAGATGCTGCGCGAGGCGGGCTACCGCCAGCGCACCGACCCGAAGGACCTCGTCTGCCCCGACGAGTCCAACGACATCGAGTTCTTCTACCTGCGTCCGAAGGACATCGCCACCTACGTCGGCTCCGGTGACCTCGACATCGGGATCACCGGCCGGGACCTGCTGATCGACTCCGGCGCGCCGGCCGAGGAGGTGATGGACCTGGCGTTCGGCCGGGCCACCTTCCGCTTCGCCGCCCGACCGGAGGACGTCGACGACGTACGGGAGCTGGGCGGGCACCGGATCGCCACCGCGTACCCCGGCCTGGTCGAGCGGTACCTCGCCGACCTGGGCGTCAAGGCCGACGTGATCCGGCTCGACGGGGCGGTGGAGAACGCCATCCGCCTCGGCGTGGCCGACGTGGTCGCCGACGTGGTGGAGACCGGCGCCACCCTGCGCCAGGCCGGCCTGGTCGTCTTCGGCGACCCGTTGCTGCGCTCGTCGGCGGTGCTGGTCCGCCGCGCCGGTGGCCCGACGCCGCCGCAGGCCGAGCAGCTGCTGCGCCGCCTGCACGGGGTGCTGGTGGCCCGCCGCTACGTCATGCTCGCCTACGACGTGCCGGCCGGGCTGCTCGACCGGGCCAGCTCGCTGACCCCGGGCATCGAGTCGCCGACGGTGTCCCCGCTGCACCGGGAGGGCTGGGTCGCGGTGCAGGCGATGGTGCTCCGCGACGACGTGCACCGGATCATGGACGAGCTGTACGAGCTGGGCGCCCGCGCCATCCTGGTCACCAACATCCACGCCTGCCGGCTGTGAGGCCGCTGCCGCCGACCGCCGCGCTGACCCTGGTCGTGCTCGGCGGGGTGGCGTCGGCGGCCCAGGGGGCGGCGAACGCCGAGCTGGGCGAGCGGGTGGGCAGCCCGGTGCTTGGGGCGGTGGTCAACAACGCCGGTGGCAGCCTGCTGGTCCTGGCCGGGTTGCTGGTCCTGCCGTCGATGCGGACCGGGCTCGCCGCGCTGCGCCGGTCCCGGCTGCCCTGGTGGTGCTACCTGGGTGGGCTCGGCGGGGCGGCGATCATCGTGGTCGGCACGTACGTCGTGCCGGTGCTCGGGGTGGCCGTCTTCACCATCGCCCAGGTCGCCGGGGGCAGTCTCGGCGGCCTGGCGGTGGACCGGGCCGGACTGGCCCCGGTGGGCCGGCTCGCGCTCACCCCGCCCCGGGTGGCCGGCGCCCTGCTCGGCACGGCGGCGGTGGGGCTCGCCCAGCTGGGCCGGCCCCTGGGCGAGCTGGCCGTCGGCCTGGTCCTGCTCGCCGTGGTGGGCGGGCTGGCGGTCGCGGTGCAGTCCGCGCTGAACGGGCGGGTGGCGGCGGGCACCGCCGCGGCCGGCACCGCGGTCAACTTCGCCGTCAGCACGCCGGCCGTGCTGGCCGTCGCGGCGCTGGCCGGCGCGTTCACCGTGGCCCGGCCGGACTGGCCACCCGCCTGGTACCTCTACACCGGCGGGCTGCTCGGGGTCGGCATCGTGGCCAGCCTGCTGGTCGGCGTGCGGGCGCTGGGCGTGCTGCGGACCGGCCTGGCGCTGGTCGCCGGCCAGCTCGGCGGGGGACTGCTGCTGGACCTGCTGCTGCCCGGCGGGCCGGGGCTGCACTGGCCGGTCCTGGCCGGCGCGGTGCTTACCCTGGTCGCCTCGGTGGTCGCCGGCCGGCCGGGGCGCCGCAGCGCCCGGACGTCCGCCGTCGTCCAGCCGGTGCCGACGGCCCGGCCGGCCCCGGCGGATCCGACCGGGGCACCGCGGCGGGGCTCCGCGTACGCCGACCGGCCCGGTCCGCCGGCCGGCTGACCCCGCCCCGCCGTCGAGCGGCCGCGTGTGGCGGCGGAACGCGGGCCGGGGGCGGGTGGCAGACTGGTGGGGTGAGCGAGCGCGAGTTGATCCGTCTGAAGCCCCGTCGCATCCGGGTGGTCTGCTGGGCCTCGGCCGCCGCCCTCCTGGTGGTCTTCAGCCTGGTGGCGACCTCGCTCACCGGCCGCACCGGCGACGGCTACGGCACGTTCCAGCGCGGTGACCAGCTCGCCATGGTCGGCCTGGGTGTCCTCGGCGCGCTGGGCATCCTGCTCTTCACCCGTCCCCGGGTCGAGGCGGACGCCCGGGGCGTACGGGTGCGCAACGTGGTCGGCTCGTACGAACTGCCCTGGGAGGTCGTGCGCGGCGTGCGCTTCGACCGGGGCGCCCCCTGGGCCAGCCTGGAGCTGCACGACGACGACCTGCTGCCGATGGTCGCCCTCCAGGCCGCCGACAAGGAGATCGCGGTCGAGGGCGTCCGGGCGCTGCGCCGGCTGCACCAGGCGCACCTGGCCGCGCTCGCCGCCGGACCGGGCGCCCGCTGAGTACCCGCGCTGACCTGCGAGCCCGGTTTGGGGATGCCTGCACCGAGGGTGTAGTGTTGCCGAGTCGACCAGACTGCCCCCGTTGTCACGTGCGGGCAGTCCCGAAGCGGAGCGCCTGCTCCCACCCGAGTCGCCCCTGACGGTGGCCGGGTCCGGTCACCGGTTCCGGGCACGTCCCGGTCCCGGATGCGCGATCATGTGATCGTGCCGACCGGTCGAGCGGGCCCTGGCATGCGCCGGGGCCTTCTGCTTTCCGGGCGGCCCCCATCCGGGGGCCCACGGGGTCGCCACACGCAGGAGAACCGACTCGAGGAGGCCCCATCAGCGTCGAACCACGCGTGAACGAGCAGATCCGGGCACGTGAGGTCCGACTGGTCGGCCCTGAGGGTGAGCAGGTGGGCATCGTCCCGCTGGAGCGCGCCCTGCAGCTGGCCGCGGACGTCGACCTGGACCTGGTCGAGGTTGCGCCGATGGCGCGCCCGCCGGTGTGCAAGCTCATGGACTTCGGCAAGTTCAAGTACGAGAGCGCACTCAAGGCGCGCGAAGCGCGGCGTAACCAGCAGCAGACCGTCATCAAGGAAATGAAGCTCCGGCCGAAGATCGACCCGCACGACTACGAGACCAAGAAGGGTCACGTGGTGCGGTTCCTCAAGGCGGGCGACAAGGTCAAGGTGACGATCATGTTCCGCGGTCGCGAGCAGAGCCGCCCGGAGCTGGGTTACCGGCTCCTGCGCCGGCTCGAGTCCGAGATCACGGACCTGGGATACGTCGAGGCCGCTCCGAAGCAGGACGGCCGAAACATGATCATGGTTCTCGCTCCGCACCGGGCCGTGAAGGCCTCCGCGGTCGCCGCCACGGCGTCCCGCGGCGGGCCCCGGGACCGGGCCGCGGAGGAGTCCGCCGCTCCGGCAGCCGGTGAGACCGCGGCGACCGGCGAGACCGCAGCAGCCGGCGAGCCCGGCGCAGTCGCCGACAACACCGGCGAGTAACAGGGAGAGACGTTCCACATGCCGAAGATGAAGAGCCACACGGGTATGGGCAAGCGGGTCAAGGTGACCGGCAAGGGCAAGATCGTTGCCCAGCAGGCCGGCCTTCGCCACAACCTGGAGAAGAAGCCCTCCCGCCAGACCCGGCGGCTGACCGGCACGGTCGTGCTGGCCAAGGCCGAAGTCAAGCGCATCAAGAAGCTGCTCGGCCGCTGACGCGCGCCACCTGAACCGAAGAAGGAGTTGAGATGGCACGCGTCAAGCGGGCTGTGAACGCCCAGAAGAAGCGTCGTACCCTGCTGGAGACCGCGAGTGGTTACCGCGGTCAGCGCTCCCGGCTGTACCGCAAGGCCAAGGAGCAGGTGCTGCACTCGATGCAGTACGCCTACCGGGACCGTCGCGACCGCAAGGGCGACTTCCGGCAGCTCTGGATCCAGCGCATCAACGCTGGCGCCCGGGCCAACGGCATGACCTACAACCGGCTGATCCAGGGCCTGCGCCTGGCCGGCATCGAGGTCGACCGCAAGATCCTGGCCGACCTGGCCGTCAACGACGCCGCGGCGTTCGCCGCGATCGTCGAGCTGGCCCGCGCCGCCGTGGCGGCCGAGGGCACCGGTGGCGCCGCGGCCCAGGCCGCCTGATCCACCCGCAGCAGATCGAGGCGTCTCCCATGCAGTCACCATCGCGCGGGAGGCGCCTCGAGGCTGTCTCCGGCCCGTTCACCCCACGTACGCCGAGGATCGTCGCCGCCCGCCGGCTCCAGCGCCGCCGGGACCGCGAGGCCACCGGCCGGTTCCTGGCCGAGGGCCCGCAGGCGGTCCGCGAGGCCCTCGCCCGCCCCGGCACGGTCACCGAACTCTTCGGTACGCCGGCCGCCCTCGACCGGTACGCCGACCTGGCGGCGACCGCCGCCCGCGCCGACGTACCGGTGTCCGAGGTGACCGACGAGGCCCTGGCGGCGCTCGCCGAGACCGTCGCCCCGCAGGGGCTGGTCGCCGTCTGCCGGCACCTCGACGTGCCGCTGGAGACCGCCCTCGACCGGGCTCCCCGGCTGGTCACGGTGCTGGCCGAGATCCGCGACCCGGGCAACGCCGGCACCGTGCTGCGCACCGCCGACGCGGCCGGGGCGGGCGCGGTGATCTTCGCCGGTGACGCCGTCGACCCGTACAACGGCAAGTGCGTGCGCGCCTCCGCCGGCAGCCTCTTCCACGTCGACGTGGTCCGCGCCACCGACCCGCTCGCGGCGGTCGGGGCGCTGCGCGCCGCCGGGCTCACCGTGCTCGCCACGACCGGGTACGGCGACAGCGACCTCGACGATCTCATCGACTACGGGCGGCTCGCCGCCCCCACCGCCTGGCTCTTCGGCTCGGAGGCGCACGGGCTGCCCGAGGAGCTGACCGCCGCCGCCGACGCCCGGGTCCGGGTGCCGCTGCACGGCCGCGCCGAGAGCCTGAACCTGGCTGCGGCCGCCGCCGTCTGCCTGTACTCTTCAGCCAGAGCACTGCGCTGACCTCGTCATGCGCGCTACGAAGCACAGGGGAGTCGTCCGCATGGTGAACGCGTCACGGCGTTCGTTTAGCCAGCCCGCCGGTGTCGGCGGGCGGCGGGCCTGACCCTTCCTCCCGCGTAACTCCCACCGGCGGGCTGCGGCACAGCCGCGCGTCCGTAGACTCGCCTAGCCGCCCGTGAGGGCCGGCGCCGCCGTGAGGGAGTGCCCGTACGCCATGAGCTACCGCAACGATCCGTACGACCCGAAGCAGGTCGCCCTGCTGGACCCGGCCGCCCTGGCCGAGGCCGTCGCCGACGCCGAGCAGGCGTTCGCCTCCGCCGCAGACCCGGACGCGCTGACCGCGCTGCGCCCCGCGCACCTCGGTGACCGCTCCCCGGTGTCCCTCGCCCGCCGGGAGATCGGCGCGCTGCCGCCGGCCGCCAAGTCCGACGCGGGCAAGCGGGTCAACGAGGCCCGCCGGGCGATCGAGGCGGCCTACGCCGCCCGCCAGGAGGTGCTGGAGCGCGAGCAGGCCGCCCGCGTGCTGGTCGAGGAGCGGGTCGACGTGACCCTGCCGTACGACCGGCGTCCCCGGGGCGCCCGCCACCCGCTGAGCACCCTGATGGAGCAGATCAGCGATCTGTTCGTCGGGATGGGCTACGAGGTGGCCGAGGGCCCCGAGGTCGAGCTGGAGTGGACCAACTTCGACGCGCTGAACATCCCCGCCGACCATCCGGCCCGCGGGCTGATGGACACCTTCCACATCGCACCGCCGGCGGGCTCGGACACGTCCGGCCTGGTGCTGCGGACCCACACCTCGCCGGTGCAGGCGCGCACCATGCTCACCCGCAAGCCGCCGATCTACGTGATCGTGCCCGGCCGCGTCTACCGCACCGACGAGCTGGACGCCACCCACGCGCCGGTCTTCCACCAGGTCGAGGGTCTGGTGGTCGACAAGGGCATCACCATGGCGCACCTGCGCGGCACGCTGGACCACTTCGCCCGGGCGATGTTCGGCGAGGGCGCGAAGACCCGCTTCCGTCCGCACTACTTCCCGTTCACCGAGCCGTCGGCGGAGTTCGACGTCTGGTTCCCGGAGCACCGGGACGGGCCGCGCTGGGTGGAGTGGGGCGGCTGCGGCATGGTCAACCCGCGGGTGCTGCGCGCCTGCGGCATCGACCCGGAGGTCTACTCCGGATTCGCGTTCGGCATGGGCATCGACCGGACCGTGATGTTCCGGCACGGGGTCAGCGACATGCGGGACATGGCCGAGGGCGACGTGCGGTTCACCCGCGCGTTCGGGGTCGGGGCGTAGGCGATGCGGGTACGAGTCACGGGAACGGTGGTCTGAAGTCATGCGAGTTTCTGTCAGTTGGCTGCGGGAGTACGTCGACCTCCCCGCCGACCTGCCCACCGGCGACCTGGAGCAGGCCCTGGTCGACCTCGGCATCGAGGTCGACTCCGTGGTGGACCTGCGGGAGACCGTCGCCGGTCAGCTGGTGGTCGGCGAGGTGCTGGAGATCGAGGAGCTGACCGGCTTCAAGAAGCCGATCCGGTTCTGCCGGGTCGACGTCGGCGCCGCCAACGGCACCGGCGAGCCGCAGGAGATCGTCTGCGGGGCGCGCAACTTCGCCGAGGGCGACCGGGTCGTGGTGATCCTCCCCGGCGGCGTGCTGCCCGGGAACTTCGTCATCGGCGCGCGCAAGACCTACGGGCGCAACTCCGCCGGCATGATCTGCTCGGCCAAGGAGCTGGGCCTCGGCGACGACCACGCCGGCATCATCGTGCTGCCCGCCGACACCCCGGCCAAGCCGGGTGACGACGCGCGCCCAGTCGTGGGGCTCGACGACGTCGTGGTCGAGCTGGACATCACCCCGGACCGGGGGTACGCGCTGAGCGTGCGCGGCCTCGCCCGCGAGCTGGCGCACGCGCTCGGCGTGCCGTTCCGCGACCCGGGCCTGGTGCCCGCGCCCGGCGGTACGCCCGAGCCGGCGTACCCGGTCGAGGTGCGCGACACCGTCGGCTGCGACCGGTTCGCGGCGCGGATGGTGCGCGGCATCGACCCGACGGCCGCGACGCCCGGCTGGATGTCGCGGCGGCTCACCGTCGCCGGTGTCCGCAGCATCTCGCTGCCGGTCGACATCACCAACTACGTGATGCTCGAACTCGGCCAGCCGATGCACGCCTTCGACGCCGGCCGGATCAGCGGCCCGCTGGTGGTCCGCCGCGCCGAGGCGGGGGAGAAGCTGACCACCCTGGACGGGGTGGCCCGCACCCTCACCGCCGAGGACATGGTCATCTGCGACGACACCGGGCCGATCTCGCTCGCCGCGGTGATGGGCGGCGAGAGCAGCGAGGTCGTCGACGGCACCACCGACGTGCTCTTCGAGGCCGCCCACTGGGACCCGGTGATGGTGGGGCGCACCGCGCGCCGGCACAAGCTGTTCAGCGAGGCGGCGAAGCGCTGGGAGCGGGGCGTGGACCCGGCCCTGCCGCTGGTCGCCCTGGAGCGGGCGGTCCGGCTGCTCACCGCGCACGCCGGTGGCACGGCCGGCGCGGAGATCCTGGACCTCGACCACGTCCGGCCGATGCGGTCGGTGGTCCTGCCGGTCGACCTGCCGTCGCGGCGGGTCGGGGTGGCGTACTCCCCGGAGCGGGTGGTCGCCCTGCTGGAGCAGGTCGGCTGCACCGTCGTCCGGGGCGCCGACCGGCTGGCCGAGGACCCGGGCGAGGTCGGCGTGGCCGCCGGCGCCGGCGACGTGCTCACCGTGACCCCGCCGACCTGGCGACCCGACCTCACCGACCCGGCCGACCTGGTCGAGGAGGTGGTCCGCCTCGACGGGTACGACCGCGTGCCGTCGGTGCTGCCCACCGCGCCCGCCGGGCGGGGCCTCACCTGGCAGCAGCGCCGCCGCCGGGCGGTGGCCCGCTCGCTGGCCGAGCGCGGCCACGTCGAGGTGCTGGCCCACCCGTTCACCGCGCCGGAGCTGGCCGACCAGCTCGGCCTGCTCGCCGACGACCCGCGCCGGGCGGCGGTCCGGCTGGCCAACCCGCTGTCGGAGGAGGAGCCGGTGCTGCGGACCACGCTGCTCGGCCCGCTGCTCGGCATCCTCAAGCGCAACCTGGGCCGGGGCCAGCGCGACCTCTCCCTCTACGAGATCGGCACGGTCTTCCACCCGCGTCCCGGCGTCGGCACCCCGCCGGCGATGGGCGTGGACCGGCGGCCCACCGAGGCCGAGTTCGCCGCCGCCGACGCGGTGGTGCCGCACCAGCCGCGGCACGTCGCGGTCGTGCTCGCCGGCGACGTGGACCCCGCCGGCTGGTGGGGCCCGGGCCGGGCGGCCGGCTGGGCGGACGCGGTCGAGGCCGGCCGGGCGGTGCTCGCCGCCGCCGACATCCCGGCGGACCGGATCGAGGTGCGGGCCGTCGAGTACGCGCCCTGGCACCCCGGGCGCTGTGCCGCGCTGCTGGTCGACGGCGCGGTCGTCGGTCACGCCGGCGAGCTGCACCCGGCCGTCGTGGCGGCGCTGGAGCTGCCCCGGCGGACCAGCGCCATGGAGCTGGACCTGGACGCGTTGCCGGCCCCGCCGGTCGCGCCCGCGCCGACCGTGTCCGGTTTCCCGCCGGCGCTGATCGACGTGGCGCTGGTGCTGGACGAGTCGGTGCCCGCGGCCGAGGTCGAGCAGGCCCTGGTCGAGGGTGCCGGCGAGCTGCTGGAGAGCGTCCGGCTCTTCGACGTGTACGCCTCGGAGCAGCTCGGCGCGGGACGCCGCTCGCTGGCGTACAAGCTCACCTTCCGGGCCCCGGACCGGACGCTGACCGTCGAGGAGGCGGTGGCCGCCCGCGACGCGGCCGTCGCCCTCGCGGCGCAGCGGTTCGGCGCCACGCTGCGCGGCGCCTGACCGGTGCCGCTCCTCGGATGGCTGGTGGTGGCCGGCGTGCTCGCGTCGGTCACCGCCGGGCTGTGGTGGGCGCGTCGGCACCTGCTGCTGGTCTCCGTGGTCGGTCGCAGCATGGAGCCGACGCTGCGCGCGGGTGACCGGGTGCTGGCCCGGCGGGTGCCGCTGGACCGGGTCCGGGCCGGCGACGTGGTGGTGGTGGCCGCACCGGCGGCGATGACGGCGGGCCGCCCGGGCCGCCCCGGTGCGGAACCCGGGCTGTTGATCAAGCGGGCGCACGCGGTGCCGGGCGATCCGGTGCCGGTCCAGCGGGTGCCGCTGCTGCGCGGGCGCGACGAGCGCGTGGTGCCGGCCGGCCGGCTGGTCGTGCTCGGCGACAACCCGCCCTTCAGCTACGACTCCCGCGAGTGCGGCTACATCGCCGCCGCCGACGTGCTCGGCGTGGTGGTCCGGCCGCGGCTGCGCGCCGAGTGAGCGGAGCACCGGAGTAGGCGTGCCGCCCGGCCCGGGCCGGGCGCCGGACCGGACGCTGACCGTCGAGGAGGCGGTGGCCGCCCGCGACGCGGCCGTCGCCCTCGCGGCGCAGC
>NZ_JBPQTL010000082.1:0-25166 GCF_051386295.1 Micromonospora sp. URMC 105
CCCCCCTTGCTCCCGTTGATCAAGAAGTTTGCGTCAGATCCAGCGCTCGGGCCGACGCAAACCTCTTGATCAACAAGGGCTGGGGGGCGGGGGGTTACTTGACTGAGGGCTGGACGAAGGGGGGGCGGGTGACGCGCATCTGGGCGCGGCGGCCGCGGATGTCGACCTCGACGAGGTCGCCGTCGGCGAGTTTGGCGGCCGTGTCGAGCAGGGCCAGGGCGATGCCCTGCTTCTTCGTCGGGCTGAAGGTGCCGCTGGTGATCGTGCCGAGCTCGGTGTCACCGGCGTAGACGGTCATGCCGGGGCGCGGGATGGCCCGGTCCACGGCCTCCAGGCCGCGCAGCGTACGCCTCGGGCCGGCGGCCTTCTCGGCGAGCAGCGCGTCGCGGCCCCAGAAGGCCGGCTTGTCCCAGCCCACCGCCCAGCCGGAGCGGGCCTGCACCGGGGTGATCTCCAGCGACAGGTCCTGCCCGTGCAGCGGGTAGCCCATCTCGGTGCGCAGCGTGTCCCGGGCGGCCAGCCCGCAGGCCCGCAGGTCGTACGCCTCGCCAGCGGCGAAGAGCGCGTCCCAGACCGCGATCGCGTGCTCGGCCGGCACCACCAGTTCGTAGCCCAGTTCCCCGGTGTAGCCGGTACGGCAGACGGTCAGCTCGACCCCGGCCAGGGCGGCGGCGGAGAAGCTCATGTACCCGTGCTCCACCGGCAGGCCCAGCCCGCCCAGCAGCTCCGCCGAGCGGGGGCCCTGCACGGCCAGCACCGCGTACGCCTCGTGCTCGTCGGTGACGGTGATCCCGGCCGGCGCGGCGGCGCGCAACCGGCGTACCACCTCGGCGGTGTTCGCCGCGTTCGGGATCAGGAAGACGTGGTCGTCGGCGTGCAGGTAGGCGATGATGTCGTCCACCACGCCGCCGGTCGCGTCGTCGCAGCAGAGCGTGTACTGCGCCCGGCCCGGGCCGATGCGGCCCAGGTCGTTGCTGAGGCAGGCGTTGACGAACTCCGCCGCGCCCGGCCCGGTCACCCGCGCCTTGCCCAGGTGTGACACGTCGAAGACGCCCACGGCGGTCCGCACCGCCGTGTGTTCCTTCAGCACGCCGCCCCCGGCGTACTCCAGCGGCATCTCCCAGCCCCCGAAGGGGGCGAACTTGGCACCGAGAGCGGTGTGCCGCTCGTGCAGCGGGGAACGGCGCAGCCGGGTCGCGGCGGCGTCGGAGGTCACGTCCGTCATGGGTGGCAACTTACCGGGGTACCCGCTGCTGGTTAGCATCGGCGGGACCCGCCGGGACAGCTGTCGGCGGGACAGCCAAGCTTCTGGCGGGTAGGTTGCCGCCGGAGACCTTCATCGCCGGTACGCGACGACGCGACCGGCCCGGCCCGCCCGGAGTAGCTTCAGTGACATCGCCCAGCACCACCCTGAGCCTGGTCGACACCGACCCTGCCGAGCTTGCCGTCGACGCGATCGTGATCGGCGTGCACAGCCAGACCGGAGAGCAGGACGCCACGAGCGGCCTCGCCGGCACCCTGCTGCTCGCCAGCGGTGCGGAGAGCATCGCCGCCGCCTTCGAGGGCAAGCTGACCGAGACGCTGGCGCTGCTCGGCGCGACCGGCGCTCCGGGCGAGGTGACCAAGCTGGCCACGCTGGGGACGGTCACGGCGCCGATCGTCGCCGCCGTCGGGCTCGGCCCGGAGCCCACCGGCGCCGCCCCCGCCCCGGAGACGCTGCGCCGCGCCGCCGGCGCGGTGGTCCGGGCGCTGGCCGGCGCGCCCCGGGTGGCGCTGAGCATGCCGCTGCCCGACGACGCCGACGCTCCGGCCGCGCTGCGCGCGGTCGCCGAGGGCGCGCTGCTCGGCGGCTACCGGTTCGCCGGCTACAAGACCAAGCCGCAGCCGACCCGGCGCACGCCGGTGGGCGAGGTGCTGATCGCCGTGCCGGACGCCGCGGACCAGACCGCCCGGGGCGAGATCGAACGGGCCACGGCCGTGGCCGGTGCGGTGCGTACCAGCCGGGACTGGGTGAACACCGCCCCCAACGAGCTGCGTCCGCCGGCCTTCGCCGACTCCGTCGCGCAGGCTGCCCGGGCGGCCGGGCTCGAGGTCGAGGTGCTGGACGAGGAGGCGCTGCGCGCCGGCGGGTACGGCGGCATCGTCGCCGTCGGGCAGGGTTCGGAGGCGCCGCCGCGCCTGGTCAAGCTCACGTACACCCCGGCGGGTGGCGGCAGCGGCAAGCGGGTGGCGCTGGTCGGCAAGGGCATCACCTTCGACACCGGCGGCATCTCGATCAAGCCGGCCCAGGGCATGTGGGAGATGAAGTCGGACATGGCCGGCGCGGCCGCCGTCGGCGCCGCGATGCTGGCGATCGCCGCGGTGAAGCCGTCGGTGGCCGTGACGGCGTACCTGCCGATGGCGGAGAACATGCCGTCGGGCACCAGCTACCGGCCGGGTGACGTGATCACCATGTTCAACGGCAAGAAGGTCGAGGTGCTCAACACCGACGCCGAGGGCCGCATGATCCTGGGCGACGCGATGGCGCGGGCCTGCGCGGACGGCACCGACTACCTGTTCGAGACCTCCACCCTGACCGGTGGGCAGGTCGTCGCGCTGGGCAAGAAGATCGCCGGCGTGATGGGCACTCCGGAGCTGTGCGAGCGGGTCAAGGTCGTCGGCGAGTCCGTCGGCGAGCCGGCCTGGCCGATGCCGCTGCCGGACGACGTGCGCAAGGGCATGGACTCCGACGTCGCGGACATCTCGCAGGTCAACGCCGGCATGGACCGCGCCGGGCACATGCTGCAGGGCGGGGTGTTCCTGCGCGAGTTCGTCTCCGAGGGCGTGGCCTGGGCGCACATCGACATCGCCGGCCCGGGCTACCATTCGGGCGAGGCGACCGGCTACTGGACCAAGGGCGGCACCGGTGTCCCGGTCCGCACCCTGGTGCAGCTGGTCGAGGACGTCGCCGCCAACGGCTGACCCCACCCGCGATCCACGACGGGGCGTCTCCCACCCGGGAGGCGCCCCGTCCGCGTCAGAAGAGTTCGGGGCGGCGTTTGCGGCGTTCGTTGTAGTCGCGCATGCGTTGGGGGTAGCCCATCAGGCGGACGTCGTAGACGGGGATCGCCAGCCGGTGGGCGAAGCGGCGGGCGCCCTCGGGGCCCTCGACGCGGCGGCGGGTCCACTCCCCGTCGTCGGCGATCAGGATGACGGTGGTCTCGGTGACCGTGGTGCGCGGCTCGATGTACGCCTCGACGCCACGCCGGGTCCGGACGAAATTCTCAAGATGGTCCAGATCGGCCCGCTCGGCGGGGCGGTCGCGGCTGACCGCGCCCGTCTGCTTGCGTCGCCGGAAGAGTCCCACCGACTCTCTCCTCCCCCGTCCGTCATCGAAGACGGTGCCAAGAGTACGTGCAGAGGACGTGTCGTTGGGCACCTCGGTACGCGCTCCGCATCCCCTAGTGACAAGATGACCGAGGTGGGGTGTGTCCCTGTTACCCCGCCGTGACCCCCGATGCAGCGACGCGACCTGGGAGTTGGACGTGAGCGAGCCGAACGAGACCTTCGACATCGTCATTCTCGGAGGTGGCAGCGGCGGCTACGCGGCGGCGCTGCGTGCCGCCCAGTTGGATCTCTCGGTCGCGCTGATCGAGAAGGGGAAGCTCGGCGGCACCTGCCTGCACAACGGCTGCATCCCCACCAAGGCGCTGCTGCACGCGGCGGAGATCGCCGACCAGACCCGCGAGTCGGAGCAGTTCGGCGTGAAGGCCGAGCTGGTCGGCATCGACATGGCGGGGGTCAACTCGTACAAGGACGGCGTGGTCTCCCGCCTCTACAAGGGCCTGCAGGGCCTGGTGGGCAGCGCCAAGAACATCACCTTCGTGGCCGGCGCCGGCAAGCTGGTCGGCAAGAACGTCGTCGAGGTCGACGGCAAGCGCTACACCGGCCGCAACGTCGTCCTGGCCTCCGGCTCGTACGCCAAGAGCCTGCCCGGCCTGGAGATCGACGGTGAGCGGATCATCACCAGCGACCACGCGCTGACCCTGGACCGCGTCCCGGCGTCGGTGATCGTTCTAGGCGGCGGCGTGATCGGCGTCGAGTTCGCCAGCGTCTGGAAGTCCTTCGGCGTGGACGTCACCATCGTCGAGGCGCTGCCCCGCCTGGTCGCGGCCGAGGACGAGGAGTCGTCCAAGGCGCTGGAGCGGGCCTTCCGCAAGCGGAAGATCAACTTCAAGGTCGGCAAGCCGTTCGAGAAGGTCGAGAAGACCGAGAACGGCGTGAAGCTGACCATCGCCGGCGGCGAGACCGTCGAGGCCGAACTGCTGCTGGTCGCTGTCGGGCGCGGCCCGAACACCGCCAACCTCGGGTACGAGGAGCAGGGCGTGAAGATGGACCGGGGCTACGTGCTGACCGACGAGCGGCTGCGCACCAGCGTGCCGAACGTCTACGCGGTCGGCGACATCGTGCCCGGCCTGCAGCTCGCCCACCGCGGCTTCCAGCAGGGCATCTTCGTCGCCGAGGAGATCGCCGGCCAGAACCCGGCCGTGATCGACGAGGCCGGCATCCCGCGCGTCACCTACTCCGACCCGGAGCTGGCGTCGGTGGGCCTGACCGAGGCGAAGGCCAAGGAGCAGTACGGCGCGGACAAGATCAAGACCTACAACTACAACCTGGGTGGCAACGGCAAGAGCCAGATCCTCAAGACGGCCGGCTTCGTGAAGCTGGTCCGGGTCGAGGACGGGCCGGTGGTCGGCGTCCACATGGTCGGCGCCCGGGTCGGTGAGCTGATCGGTGAGGCGCAGCTCATCTACAACTGGGAGGCGTACCCGGCCGAGGTGGCGCAGCTCGTGCACGCCCACCCGACGCAGAACGAGGCCCTGGGCGAGGCGCACCTGGCCCTCGCCGGCAAGCCGCTGCACGCGCACGCCTGATCGAGAACTGATTCCGCGGCGTCCGGCGGCAGACGGGCGAGATCGCACCAGGGGAATGAAGGAGTCATAAGAGATGCCGGTATCGGTCACCATGCCTCGGCTCGGAGAGAGCGTCACCGAGGGCACCGTCACCCGCTGGCTCAAGCAGGAGGGCGACACCGTCGAGGTCGACGAGCCGCTGCTCGAGGTGTCGACCGACAAGGTCGACACCGAGATCCCGTCCCCCGCGGCGGGCGTGCTGAGCCGGATCGTGGTCGGCGAGGACGAGACCGCCGAGGTGGGCAGCGAGCTGGCCGTCATCGCCGGTGAGGGCGAGGAGGCCGGTGGCGGCGAGGCCGCCCCGCAGCAGGCAGCCGAGCCGGCCGCCGAGCCGACCGCCGCCGCGGAGGGCACGGGCCCCGAGCCCGAGCAGGAGAAGCCCGCCGCGCAGCAGCCGCAGGCCGCGGCCGCCCCGGCGCCGTCGGGCGAGGGCACCCCGGTGAAGATGCCGGCCCTGGGCGAGAGCGTCACCGAGGGTACGGTCACCCGCTGGCTCAAGCAGGTCGGCGAGACCGTCGAGGTGGACGAGCCGCTGCTGGAGGTCTCCACCGACAAGGTCGACACGGAGATCCCGTCCCCGGTCGCCGGCACCGTCCTGGAGATCAAGGTCGCCGAGGACGAGACCGCCGAGGTCGGCGCCGACCTGGCGATCATCGGTGCCGCCGGGGCCGCCCCGGCCGAGGCGAAGCCCGAGCCGAAGCCGGAGCCCAAGGCCGAGCCGAAGCCCGAGCCCAAGCCGGAGCCCCAGGCCGAGGCGAAGCCGGAGCCGAAGGTCGAGGAGCCGACCCCGGGCATGTCGTACAACGAGCCGGCCGCGGAGGCCGAGGTCGCGGCGGAGCCGGTGAAGGCCGAGCGGGCCGCGCAGCCGTCCGCGCCGACCCCGACCCCGCAGCGCCCCACCGCGCAGGGCGGCGAGGAGGCGGCCGGTTACGTGACCCCGCTGGTGCGCAAGCTGGCCGGTGAGCACGGCGTCGACCTCTCGACCGTCAACGGCACCGGCGTCGGTGGCCGGATCCGCAAGCAGGACGTGCTGGAGGCGGCCGAGAAGGCGAAGGCGGCCAAGGCCGCCCCGGCTCCGGCGCCGCAGCCCGCCGCCGCGGCCCCGGCCAAGCCGGCCGCGAAGCCGCAGCCGAGCGGCAAGCGGGGCACCACCGAGAAGCTGCCGCGGATCCGTAAGGCGATCGCCAAGCGGATGCACGAGTCGCTGCACGAGATGGCGCAGCTCACCACGGTGATCGAGGTGGACGTCACCCGGATCGCCAAGCTGCGGGCCCAGGCGAAGGACTCCTTCCAGCAGCGGCACGGCGTGAAGCTGTCCTTCCTGCCGTTCTTCGCCCTGGCCGCCGTCGAGGCGCTGCAGACGCACCCGATCGTCAACGCCAGCATGGACCTGGACGGTGGGACGATCACCTACCCGGACGCCGAGCACCTGGGCATCGCCGTGGACACCGAGCGGGGCCTCCTGGTCCCGGTCATCCACAACGCCGGCGACCTCAACCTCGGCGGCATCGCCAAGCGGGTCGCCGACCTGGCCGAGCGGACCCGGACCAACAAGATCAGCCCGGACGAGCTCGCCGGCGCGACCTTCACGCTGACCAATACCGGCAGCCGGGGCGCGCTCTTCGACACCCCGATCGTGCCGTCGCCGCAGTCGGCGATGCTCGGCACGGGTGCCGTGGTGAAGCGTCCGGTCGTGGTCAACGACCCGGATCTGGGCGAGGTCATCGCGGTCCGCTCGATGGTCTACCTGGCCCTCTCCTACGACCACCGGCTGATCGACGGCGCCGACGCGGCCCGTTTCCTGGTCGCGGTCAAGGAGCGGCTGGAGGGCGGCAACTTCGAGGCCGACCTCGGCCTGTAACTCCCGCTGCCACGCGCGAGGGGCGCCCCGGTCACACCGACCGGGGCGCCCCTCGTCGTCTGCGCCGCCCAGGCCGGCTGCGCCGTGGTCACCGGCCGGGCCGCCGCCGACCCCGGAGGGTCTTCTCGGCCCGGCCGGGACGGTCTGCAGCACCGCGCCGCAGGCTGAGCGGAATCGCCTCCGGACCGACCGCACGCTGCGAGAGTGGACGGGTGGGCAGCGGGCGGTGGAGGCGGCGCGGATGGCTGGGGCCCGCCGTCGCCGTCGCCCCCGGCGCCCGGGTGGACCGCTTCGAGGTCTTCTTCGACCTGGTCTTCGTCTTCTCGTTCTTCATCATCACCCGGGCCACCGCCGTCCAGATCACGGGTCATGCGTTGCTGCACGGCATGCTGGTGCTGGCGGTGCTCTGGTGGACCTGGGTGGTGCACAGCGTGGTGGCCACCCGGGTGCGGCTCGGCGAGGGCTTCGTACCGGTGCTGGTGGTCGTCGCGATGGCGGCGCTGTTCTGCTTCGCACTCGCCCTGCCGCAGGCGTTCGGCGACCCCCGCGCGGGCGCCGCCGGGCCGGTGGTCGTGGCGGTCAGCTACGTGGTGATCCGCGCGGTGCACTTCCTGCTCTATCTGCACGTGGTACGGGACAGCCCGAACGAGCGCCGACAGCTGATCCGGTTCCTCCCGGAGATGGTGTTCAGCACCCTCCTGCTCCTCGGCGCGGCGCTGATCCCGACCGGGATCGAGGACCTCGGGACGGCCTCGATGGTCCGGGACGGTCTCTGGGTGACGGTGGTGCTGCTGCAGTACGGGTCCGGGATCCTCGGCGGCACCTGGGGCTGGGGGGTGACCTCGGCCGAGCACTGGACGGAACGCTACGACCTCATCCTGATCATCGCGCTGGGTGAATCGGTCATCTCGGTCGGCGTCGGGAGCAACCTGCTCGGTCAGCCGCCGACCTGGCCGGCGGTCGCGGCGGCGACGCTGGGGATCTTCTTCACCGCCGCGCTCTGGTGGGCCCACTACGACGTCATCGGGCCGGCCGCCCGGATCGCCCTGCACGTCGCCGAGGGCCGCAAGCGGGTGGCGATGGCCCGGGACGCGTACGCCTACCTCTACCTGCCGATGATCGCCGGGATCATCCTGTTCGCCCTGGGCGCCGAGGAGATCGTCCACGACATCGCCGACCCGGCCGTGCCGGTCATGGAACCGGCGCACGGCCCGAGCGTGCCCCTGCTCTTCGGCGGGGTGATCTGCTACCTGTGCGGGAACATGCTGTTCCAGTGGCGCACGCTGGGCACGCTCTCCTGGACCCGGGTCGCCGCGGTGCTCCTGCTCGCCCTCGGCATCCCGGTCGGCGCCCACCTGCCCGGGCTGGCCACGCTCACCCTGCTCACCGCGATCTGCGTCGGGCTGGTGGTGGTCGAGGTGTTGACCATGCAGGAAGGCCGACGCGCGCTGCAGGAGGTGGTCTTCCACGAGAAGACCACCCACGAGGCGCACGAGGCGGCCTTCCGGGCCCGCTGGAAGGAGCCCGGGACGGACGAGACGGGCACCTCCACCTAGCGCGCCGGCCGCCGGCCGGCCACCACGGCGGAGGCGGATTCGCCGGTCAGCAGAATCGGCCCGTCCGGGCTGGCCCGCAAGCCCCCGGCGGCGCAGGCTGGCCCGGTGACCGTCTTCTGTCTCCAGGCGACCCCCACCGACGCGGCGAGCTGGCTCGACCTGGCCCGGCGGGCCGAGGCCGCCGGCTTCGACGCGCTGCTCGCCGCCGACCACCCCGGCGACGTGACCTCCCCGTTCGTCGCGCTGGCCGCCGCCGCGTCGGTGACCTCGACGATCGGCCTCGGCTCGTACGTGTCGAACCTCGGCGTCCGCGAGCCGGTGCTGCTCGCCGCCGACGTGGCGACCCTCGACCTGGTCTCCGGCGGGCGGGCCCGGCTCGGCGTCGGCGCCGGCCACACCCCGGCCGAGTGGCGCGCGGTCGGCCGGGAACGCCCGGACGTGGCGGGTCGGGTACGCCGCTGCGTGGCCGTGGCCGAGGCGGTCCGCGCCCTGCTCGACGGCGAGGAGGTCACCGTGGACACCCCCGAACTGGCCGTCCGGGGCGCGCGGTTGACCGCGCCGCGCCCGGTGCAGGAGCGCATCCCGCTGACCATGGGCACCGCCAACTCGACGCTGCTGCGCTGGGCCGGCGCGCACGCCGACGTGGTCGGGCTGACCGGCTTCGGGCGTACCCTCGCCGACGGCCACGCCCACGACGTGCGCTGGCGGACCGACCAGATCGAGGCGCAGCTCGCCCACGTCGCCGCCGGCGCGGCCGGCCGGGACGACCCGCCCGCACTGGAGGCGCTGGTGCAGCAGGTGGTGGTCACCGACGACGCGGAGGCCGCCGCGGCGGAGACCGCGCGCGACGTCGGCCTGACCGTCGCCGAGCTGCTGGCCACGCCGTTCGTGCTGATCGGCACCGTCGACGAGATCGTCGCGGCGGTCGGCGAGCACGAGCGCCGCTGGGGCGTCACCCGCTTCGTGGTCCGCCGGCCCGCCCTCGAACCGCTGGCGCCGCTGCTGGCCCGCCTCGCGTCGGCGGGGCCATCGGCCACCGGCGGGAACGCCTGAGCGCCGACGCGGCCGGGCCGGGCCGGGCCGGGCCGGTGGGATCGTCCGGTCAGACCCTTTGGAGCTGATGACGTAAGCGATTCACCTGGCGGCCTGAGTCAGCGGCAAACCCAGCCCGGGAGACGGGTTACCCGGCCGTCGCCGTCGTCGATGCAGAGCTCGCCCGCGCCGTAGTCGACCCGGTAGGACTGGCCGGGGCGGACCAGCACCGGCCGGTCGAGATGGAACCAGCCGACCCGGTCCAGCAGGACGAGCCGGTCGGCGATCACCCAGTCACTCACCCCCGATCACCTCCGTCGGCGCCCTGGTAGAAGCGGATCTTCTCGCGGAGGTGGGCGTACTGGCGTTCCAGCAGCCGCATCTGCTCCTCGACCCGTTCCGCGTGCCGTTCCAGCAGGGCCTGCCGCTGGCCGGCGGTGTGCTCGCCGTCGCGGGCCAGCTCGGCGTAGCGGCACATCTCGGCGATCGGCATGCCGGTGTCGCGCAGGCAGCGGAACAGCAGCAGCCAGCTCAAATCGTCGTCGGTGAAGACCCGGCGCCCGCCCGAGGTGCGGCCGATGTCGCTGAGCAGGCCGATCTTCTCGTAGTAGCGGAGGGTGTCGAGGCTGAACCCGCTGCGGGTCGCTGCCTCCGAGGGGGAATAGCCGCGCATGCCGTCCGATGCTAGGGCTTGACCTGGAGCGCGCTCCAGGTTGAAAGCTGGCCGCATGACGATGACACGGACACTGGGCCGCAGCGGGATTGACGTCAGCGCCCTCGGCATGGGGTGCTGGGCGATCGGTGGACCGCTCTGGGGCGCGGGCGGGGAGCCGTTCGGCTGGGGCGAGGTGGACGACGACGAGTCGGTGCGCACCATCCACCGCGCCCTCGACCTCGGCGTCACGCTCTTCGACACCGCCAGCAACTACGGTGCCGGGCACAGCGAGCGGGTCCTGGGCCGCGCCCTCGCCGGCCGCCGCGACCGGGTGGTGATCGCCACCAAGTTCGGCAACCGCGCGGACGAGCGGACCCGCCGGTGGATCGGCGAGGACGGCAGCCCGGCCTACGCGGTGGCCAGCCTGGAGGAGTCGCTGCGCCGGCTCGGCACCGACCACGTCGACCTCTACCAGCTGCACATCAACGCCCTGCCGGCGTCCGCCGCGCTCGATCTGGTCGACACCCTGGAGGGCCTGGTCACCCAGGGCAAGATCCGCGCGTACGGCTGGAGCACCGACAACCCCGCGTCGGCGCGCGCGTTCGCCGAGGCCGGTCCGCACTGCGCCGCGATCCAGCACGACGAGTCGGTGTTCAAGGACAACGCCGAGCTGATCGCCGTCTGCGACGCGCTCGACCTGGCCAGCCTCAACCGGGGGCCGCTGGCCATGGGCCTGCTCACCGGCTCGACGCGGGCGGTGGGGGCGGACGACGTGCGCGGGCGGGCACCGGAGTGGCTGGTCTGGTTCACCGACGGCCGCCCGGCACCGCAGTGGTCGGCCCGGCTCGCCGAGATCCGGGAGGCCCTCACCGCCGACGGTCGTACCCTCGCCCAGGGCGCGCTGGGCTGGCTGCTGGCGCGCAGCCCGCGGACGGTGCCCATCCCGGGCTGCCGCACCGTCGCCCAGGCCGAGGAGAACTTCGGCACCCTCACCCGCGGACCGCTGCCGGCCGAGGCGTTCGCCGAGGTGGAACGCCTCCTCGCCGACCTGCGCGCGGCGCCGGTCGGCTGACCCGGGGGCGGCCCGCGACCCGACGGGTGGCCGGGTCGCGGCGAGCTGATCCGCAAACCGGCTGAACGCATCCGGATCCGCCCCCGTACCCGAAGATATGAGCATGCGGATCCTCATGGCCGGCGCGTCCGGCTTCCTCGGCACCCGGCTGGTCGACCGCCTCACCGCCGACGGGCACCAGGTCACCCGGCTGGTGCGACGGCCGCCGCGGACCGATGACGAGCGACGGTGGGACCCGTCCGCCGCGCAGCTCGACCCGGCCGTGGTGGCCGAGGCGGACGCGGTGGTCAACCTGGCCGGCGCGGGCGTCGGCGACAAGCGCTGGAACGACGAGTACCGGCGGCTGATCCGGTCGAGCCGGGTGGACACCACCACCACGCTGGCCATCGCCATCGCCGGGTTGCCGGCCGCCGACCGGCCGACGGCGCTGCTGAACTCCTCCGCCGTCGGCTGGTACGGCAACACCGGCGACCGGACCGTCGAGGAGGACTCCCCGGCCGGCGAGGGCTTCCTGGCCGACGTCTGCCGGGTCTGGGAGGCGGCGACCCGGCCGGCGGAGGACGCCGGGGTGCGGGTGGTGCGGCTGCGCACCGGGCTACCGCTGCACCGCGACGGCGGGCTGCTCAAGCCGCAGCTGCTGCCGTTCAAGCTGGGCATCGCCGGGAAGCTGGGCAGCGGCCGGCAGTGGCTGCCGTGGATCTCGATGCGGGACTGGCTGGACGCGGTGGTGTTCCTGCTCGACCGCGGCGACGTCGGCGGACCGGTCAACGTGGTCGGCCCGGCCCCGGTCACCAACGCCGAGTTCACCAGGGAACTGGCCCGCCAGCTGCACCGCCCGGCGATCATGCCGATCCCCGCGGTGGCCCTCAAGGTCGCCCTGGGCGGCTTCGCCCAGGAGGCCCTGACCAGCACCCGCGTCCTGCCCGGCGTGCTGGCCAAGGCCGGCTTCCGCTACACGCACCCCGAGCTGGCCGGTGCGTTGCACGCGGCGCTGACGCAGTGACCGCCGGGGGCACCTCCGGCGGGAGGCCCCCCCGGCGCCATGGTCAGCAGCCGATGACCCAGTAGGACGGCCCGGTCTGCTTGAGGGTGCTGGTGTTGAAGGTGTTGTACAGCCCCATGCGCTGGTTGCTGCCGAGCGCGTAGGCGTACCCGCCGGATTGGTAGGCGCGGCCGGCCGTCACGTGGGCGTAGTTGCTGGCGGTGACGCAGGTCGGGGCGGTGGTCGGGGTCGGCGAGGCCGTGGCGGTGGGGGTAGGGGTGACGCCGCCGCCCAGGCCGAAGAAGAGCGCGTCCCGGTACGCCGAGCAGATGGTGTCCAGGAAGTACGACGTGGCCGTGCCGCACTGGTCGGTGGCCGAGCCGGGGTCGACCGGGGTGCCGTGGCCCATGCCGGAGACCCGGTAGAGCCGGACCGCGTCGTTGCCGTACTTCTCCAGGCTGGTGCCGCCGGGCAGCGAGGCGGTGCTGGTCGGGGTCTGCGACACCCCCAGCACGTCGGTCCACTGGTCGCGGGACTCGGTGGCGTTCAGCGGCACCACGGTGGTGTCCGAGGTGCCGTGCCAGATGGCGACCCGGGGACGGCGGCCGGTGTAGCCGGGGTGGGCGTTGCGGACCGCGTCGCCCCAGGCCGCCGGGGTCTTGTCCACCCCGCTGTACTGGCAGGTGCTGGTCGAGGCCGGCGGCGAGCAGCGGTACGGCAGCCCGGCGATGACCGAGCCGGCGGCGAAGACCTCCGGGTAGGTGGCGAGCATGACCGAGGTCATCGCCCCGCCGGCCGACAGCCCGCTGACGAAGATCCGGTTGCCGTCGAGGCCGTAGCTGGTCCTGGCGTGCTCGACCATCTGGCGGATCGACAGCGCCTCGCCCTGGCCCCGGGAGATGTCCCCCTCGGTGTACCAGTTGAAGCAGCTCAGCGACTGGTTGGCGCTGGACTGCTGGGGCACGATCAGGGCGAACTTCCACTGGTCGGCGTACTTCTGCCAGCCCGAGTTGGCGAAGTAGCCGGCGGCGTTCTGGGTGCAGCCGTGCAGCAGCACCACGGCCGGCGCGCCGGACGGCAGCCCGTCCGGGCGGTAGGCGTACATGGTGAGGTTGCCCGGGTTCGAGCCGAACCCGGTGACCTGGGTCATCGTGGCGGCCTGCGCGGGCGCGGCGACCGCGACCAGGGCGGCTGCGGCGGCGACGGCGCCGGCCAGCGCTCCGGCCAGCCGGGCGAGGACGGACGGGGAACGGTGCACGGCGACCTCCTGGTGCGGTGTGTGAACTGGGTCACTCCCGAGTTGCCGAGACGTTACGTCCGTGTTTCAGACCAGCGACATGGCGTCCGCTCACACATTCGTCGTCACCGATGTGGCGGTCCGGGGCTCGCGCCGGGAGGTCGTTGCCGCCGGGAAGCAACGTTCCGTGTCCGAGCGGCGTGTCCAGATCCGGTTGGTAACGTCCGCTCCGTGCCGACCTCCCCGACCCTGGCCGCCGACCAGCCGCCCGCACCCGCACCCGCCACCGGCCGGAGTCGCCGGGCCGACCTGATCGTGGTGCTGGCCGCCGTGGCGCTGGCCGTCTGGGTGACCAGCGGCCTGTGGCGCGACCCGAACAGCCGGGCGATCACGGTCAACTCCAGCGACCAGGCGCTCTTCGAGTGGCTGCTCGCCTTCGGCGGGCACGCGCTGACCCACGGGGAGAACCCGCTCTTCACCGACCTGATCAACGTCCCGGAGGGGGTGAACCTCGCGGTCAACACCTCGATCACCGTGTACGCGGCGGTCTTCGCCCCGCTGACCTACCTGATCGGGCCGCCGGCGACGTTCCTGGTGATCCTCACCCTCAACCTGGTCGCCACCGCGCTGGCCTGGTACTGGCTGCTCTCCCGGCACCTGGTCCGCAGCCGGCTGGCCGCCGGCGTCGGGGCGCTGTTCATCGCCTACTCCCCCGGCATGGTCGCGCACGCCAACGCTCACCTCAACTGGACCGCCGGCTGGCTGGTGCCGCTGCTGACCTGGGGGGTGTTCGCGCTGCGCCGGCCCGGGCGCCGGCTGCGCGGCGGGATCACGCTCGGCGTGCTGGTCGCGGTCGCCTTCTCGATCGCCGCCGAGGGGCTCTTCTTCACCGCGCTGGCGCTCGGGGTCTTCCTCGCCGTCTGGGCGCTGCACCCGGCCCGCCGGGCGCAGGCGCGGGCGGCGCTGCCCACCTTCCTGCCCGGGCTGGGCGCGACCGCGCTGGTGGCGGGGGCGCTGCTGGCGTACCCGCTCTGGCTGCACTTCGCCGGCCCGCAGCGCTTCCACGGCACCGGTTTCGACGCGGTGATCCACTCCGAGGACATCGCCGCGTTCGGGGCGTACCCGCAACGGTCGCTGGCCGGCGCGGTCGGGTGGGGCACCACCCTGGCGCCCAACCCGACCGAGGAGAACTCCTTCTTCGGGCTGCCGCTGCTGCTGCTCACCGTGGCCTGTTTCGTGGCGCTGTGGCGGCGGGCCGATCCGGGCCGCCGGGCCACCCTCGCCGCGCTGGCCGTCACCGGCGGGCTGTTCACGGTGCTCTCCTGGGGCTCGGTGGCCAAGTGGGCCGGGCGGCGCACCGATCAGCTGCTGCCGTTCGGCGTGCTGGACGACCTGCCGGTGGTCAACGCCGCGCTGCCGTCCCGGCTGGCGCTGGTGGTCGCGCCGGTGATCGGCCTGCTGCTGGCGTACACGGTCGACCAGCTCCGGGCCGACCCGCCGCGACGCCGGGGCGTGGCCGCGGCCTGGGGCCTCGGCTTCGCGGCGGCGCTGCTGCCGCTGCTGCCCATACCGCTGGCGACCAGCGTCCGGCCGCCTGTGCCGGAGTTCATCACCGCCGGCACCTGGCGGCAGCACGTCTCCCCCGGCGGGGTGCTCACCCCGCTGCCGCTCACCCTGGACGTGACCCCGGACGGGCAGCGCTGGCAGGCGTACGCGCTGGCGCACCGGCAGGGCGAGTTCCGCATCCCGGCCGGCTTCTTCCTCGGCCCCGGCGGCCCGGACGGCCGGGGCCGGATCGGCCCGCCGCCGCGCACCTTCGACACCCTGATGGACCAGGCCGGCCAGACCGGGCTGGTGCCGATCATCACCGAGGGCAGCATCCAGCTCTGCCTGGCCGACCTGCGCCACTGGGGCGTGGAGGCGGTGGTGCTGCCGGACGAGGTGCACGGGGCGAAGTACGACCTCGACGAGGACGCCCTGCGACGCACGGCGACGGCCCTGCTGGGCACCCCGAAGCGGGTCGACGACGTGTGGCTCTGGGAGGTGCCCGCCGCCCGACGCGACGAGGCTCACCCTCGGTGAGCACCCGTCGCGGGTCTAGGCTGGAGCGGTGACCGCGACGACTTCCGGCCTGACGGCCGTCCGCGCCGGGACGCTGGACTACCAGGCCGCCTGGGACGAGCAGCGCCGGCTGCACGAGTCCGTGGTGGCCGGCGAGCGCGGCGACACCGTGCTGCTGCTGGAGCACCCGAGCGTCTACACCGCCGGCAAGCGCACCGAGCCGTGGGACCGGCCGATGGACGGTACCCCGGTCGTCGACGTGGACCGGGGCGGCAAGATCACCTGGCACGGCCCGGGGCAGCTGGTCGGCTACCCGATCCTGCGCCTGCCCGACCCGGTGGACGTGGTCGCCTACGTGCGCCGCACCGAGCAGCTGCTGATCGACGTGTGCGCCGAGTTCGGGCTGGCCGCCGGCCGGGTCGAGGGGCGCAGCGGCGTCTGGGTGCCCGAGGACGACCGGGGCCCGGCCCGCAAGGTGGCCGCCATCGGCATCCGGGTGGCCCGTGGGGTGACCCTGCATGGCTTCTCGATCAACTGCGACTGCGACCTGACGTACTTCGACCGGATCGTGCCCTGCGGCATCTCCGACGCCGGGGTCACCTCGCTCACCGCCGAGCTGGGCCGCCCGGTCGCCGTCACCGACGTCCTCCCGGTGGTCGAGCGCCGGCTGCCCGCCCTGCTCGGCTGAGCCGCATGCACGTCGATCTCGTCACCGTCGTCGTCGCCGAGTACGACCCGGCGATCGCCTTCTTCACCGAGGTGCTCGGCTTCGACCTGGTGGAGGACTCACCCTCGCTGACCACCGACGGGCGCCCCAAGCGCTGGGTGGTGGTCCGCCCGCCCGGCGCGCAGACCGGCCTGCTGCTCGCCCGCGCCGACGGCGAGCGCCAGGAACGCGTGATCGGTGACCAGGTCGCCGGCCGGGTCGGCTTCTTCCTCCAGGTCGACGACTTCGACGCGGTCCACCGGCGGATGGTCGACGCGGGGGTCGAGTTCGTGAAGCCGCCGCGCACCGAGCCGTACGGGCGGGTCGCCGTCTTCCGCGACATCGCCGGCAACCGCTGGGACCTGCTCGGCCCCGCCTAGGCGCGCGGTCCGATGGTCGTACCCCCGTCCTACGGTGGCGCGATGACGGACGACGACACCCCCTGGGAGCCGCCCCTCGCGGGCACCGAGGTCGCGCACCTGCTCGGCGCGCTGGACCGGCTGCGCGCCACCTTCCGCTGGAAGGCCGACGACCTCGACGCGGCCGGGCTGCGGACCCGGGTCGGCTCCTCCGCGCTGACCCTCGGCGGCCTGCTCAAGCATCTCGCCGCCGTGGAGGACCACACCTTCACCGGCAAGCTCAGCGGGGCGCCGATGGGCGCGCCGTGGGACCCCGCGAACTTCGCCGGCGACGAGTCCTGGGCGTTCACCTCCGCCGCCGAGGACCGCCCCGAGGATCTCTACGCGCTCTGGGACGGTGCCGTCGCCCGGTCCCGCGCGCGGCTGGCCGCGGCCCTGGCCGACGGCGGGCTCGACCAGTTCGTCCACGTCGGCGGTCCGGACGGCAGCCGGGCCAGCCTGCGCCGGCTGCTCTGCGACCTGATCGAGGAGTACGGCCGGCACACCGGGCACGCCGACCTGCTCCGCGAGGCGGTCGACGGGCTGACCGGTGAGGACCCGCCGCCCGGGTGGCGCCCGCGAGCGGGGCAGCCGATCCCGGACAGCTGACGTGCACGAGGCGACCCCGGCCCGCCCCGGTCAGCCGATCGGCAGCCGGGTCAGCCAGTCCCGCCAGGCCTGCTCGGCGCGAGCCGGGTCCGCGTCGGGCGCGAAGAGGTGGTGCCCCAGCACCAGGACGTTGCCCCGGTCCGTGCCGGAGTGCAGGAACCGGTAGAGCGCGTCGGAGGTGCGTACGCCGACGTAGGTGGGCAGACCGACGATGTCCACCACCCCGTCGACCGGCGGCATGCCGGGCAGGTCGAGGCGGACCGGCGCGCCCCCGGTGACCGGGCCGGTCAGCCCGAACGCGTCCGCCACCGCCGCCCAGACCTGCTCCGGGTCGCCCGCCCCGGGCCGGAACGCCGCGACCGGAGCACCGGCCCGGCCGGGGAAGTGCGCCAGGTACGCCGCGAGCGTCTCCAGGTACATGTCCCAACCGGTGCGCATGGCCTCGTACTCGGTCTCCCAGTTGTCGCCGAGGACGCCGCTCTGCACCAGCCGCAGCACGGTGCCGCCCTGCTCGCGGCCCTCGATGAGGTATTCGACGGCCATGAAGGTGCCGTCCGGCCCCGCGTCGCTGCGGTACGCGAAGCGCTTGCCGGGCTCCCAGGCCGTCACGGTGGACTCGTCGACGTGGCCGGCCATGGCGAACCGGGTCCGGCCCCCTTCGCCGGGCTCGATCTCGGTGCGGCCCATGAACCAGGAGTCGACCCCCGGTCCGGTCGCGATCGCCGCCCAGACCTGCTCCGGCGTGCCGGGCAGCGCGATGTCCTTGGTCAGCTCGAACGGGTGTCCCATGGTGGTGCCTCTCTCTGGGTGGAGTGCGGGAGTTGGCTGTCGGGTGCGTGGGCGGGGCGGCGCGCGCAGGCCGGCGCTGGACCGGAGCGGCGTGGTCGACGGGGGGTCCTGGTGGACGTCAGGACGCCTCGGGTCCGCCCGTCGGAAGGTCGATGCCGGGGTGCAGGGCGACGACCACCCGGTGCCGCCGGCCACCGGGGGCTCGCTCGTCGTGGTACTTGCCGACCAGGCCGGTGAGGGCGGCCGCCAGTTCCTCGGCGAACGCGGACCGGTCGGCCGCCGAGGCGAACCGGACGTCGGCGTCGACGGCGAAGGTCGCGACCCGCTTGCCGGCCCGGTCCGCGCCGGTGATCAGCGCGCCGACGTCCTGGACGAGCCGGGCGGCGATCGCCAGCAGCCACCGCGCGGAGAGCCGGTCCGGCGCCTGGGCCGGATCGGGTCGCACGGCGGAGAGGGCGGCGGGCGAGATGACGTACGACGCCGCGGTGGCGCGCATGACCCGCTCGGTGACGTTGCCCTTGCGGCGCTCCTCGACCAGCTCGATCAGGCCGTGCTGCTCCAGCGCCCGGAGGTGGTAGTTGACCTTCTGCCGGGCCAGGCCGACCCGGGCGGCGAGCATCGTCGCGGAGGCCGGTTCGGCGAGCGCGGCGAGCAGCCGGGCGCGCACCGGGTCCAGCGACGCCTCGGCCGCCGCCGGGTCCTCGATCACTGCGATCTCGAACATGCACCCAGCCTCGCACCGACAACTTTTCTTGTCAAGACAAACCGAATCGTCGGTGGCGGAGGGAAACCGTGCCCGGCTCCCCCGAGCGAGGGATTGAGCGCTCGCTCAAGCGCCGCTAGCGTTCTTGAGCAGATGCTCAAAAAGAGGAGCTGGGGATGCGGGACATCTACGTCGAGACGCTGATCGACGCGCCGCTGGAGCGGGTCTGGCAGGCCACGCAGGACCCGGCGGCACACCGCCGCTGGGACGCGCGCTTCGACCGCATCGAGCCGGTGCCGGGCAGCACGCCCGCCCGGTTCCGGTACGCCACCACCGTGCTGCCCGGCGTACGGATCGGCGGGCACGGCGTCCACGCGGGCGAGCGGAGCCGCCCCGACGGCACGCGCACGTCGGCGCTGCGCTTCGGCTCCGACGACCCCCGCTCGCTGATCGCCGCCGGTTCGGGCTACTGGCGCTACCTGCCCGGGCCGGACGGGGTGCGGTTCCTGACCGGCTACACGTACACCCCGCGCTGGGGGCCGGCGGGACGCCTGGCGGACCTGGCGTTCCGTCCCCTGTTCGGCTGGGCGACCGCCTGGTCGTTCGACCGGCTGCGGCTCTGGCTGGAACGGGGCGTACCGCCGGAGCGTGCCCGGCGGCAGGCCTGGCGTGAGGTCGCCCTGCGCGCACTCGCGGTGGCCTGCGTCGGCGCGTCGGCCGCCCGGCTCACCGAGGGGCGCACCGCCGTCGTCGCCGCGGTGCTGACGGCCGCCGTGCTCGCGCTGGCGCTGCCGCCCCACCCGCGCACCCCGGCCGCCCGCCGGTGCCGACGCCGCCCGCCGGACCGCCTCGCCGCCCGGGCGCCATCGCTGCTGGGGCAGCTGTGACCTCCGTCTTCCAGCGCGCCCTGGGCGCCGACTTCGACCGGCTGCACCCCAGGCTGCGGCGCCGCTTCGGCGTCGACGGCGGCACCGACCTGGGCTGCGTCGGCACCGGGGTGATGGACCGGGTCTGGCGCGGCGCCGCCTTCACCGCGCCGTTCCTGCGGCTGGGCACGCTGCGGCACGTGCTGTTCCCGGAGACCGGCACCGGCGTGCCGTTCACCATCGAGAACTACGCCTACCTCGACTCGTACCACCGGCCGACGCTGACCTTCGTGCGCACCTTCGAGGTCGCGGCGCACCGCCGCCGCCGGTTCGACGCCACCATGGTCTGGAGCCCGCGACGCGGGGTGCTGGTGGACTACCTGGGCACCCATCAGCACCTCGCCGTCGACCTGCACCTCGGCGTGGACGCCGCGGGCGCGCTGACCATCCGCAGCGGCGCCCAGCGCTTCCGCGGCGGGCTGCCCTGCCCGCCGGCGCTCAGCGGCGAGGCCCACCTACGGGAGTGGTACGACGACCGGGCCGGGCGGTTCCGCATCGAGGTACGCGTCACCAACCGGCGCTTCGGGCCGCTGTTCGGATACACGGGCAGCTTCACCGTCCGCTACGTCCCGCCGGGCGAGGCACCGGTGCCCGCCGCCGTGCGACCGCTGCGGGAGAATCCCCGGGACTGACCGAGAGGATCACCATGGCCGCCACCCGGCAGAAGCTGATCGACGGTGCGCTCGCGGCGATCCGGTCCCACGGCATCGCCGGTGCCTCGGCCCGCACCATCGCCACCGCCGCCGGAGTCAACCAGGCCCTGGTCTTCTACCACTTCGGCACCGTCGACGCGCTGCTCGCCGAGGCCTGCCGCAGCGCGACGGCGGCCCGGGTGGCGGTCTACCGGGAGCGGTTCGCCGGCGTGGGGTCGCTGCGCGAACTGCTCGACCTCGGGCGCGCGCTGCACGAGCAGGAACGCTCCGCGGGCAACGTGGCGGTGCTGGCGCAACTGCTCGCCGGGGCGCAGACCGACCCGCGGCTCGCCGAGGCGACGGCGGGCGCGCTGCGGCTCTGGACGGCCGAGATCGAGACGGTGCTGCGCAGGCTGCTGCGTGACTCGCCGGTGGCCCCGGTCGCCGAGCCGGCCGGACTGGCCCGGGCGATCTCCGCCGCGTTCATCGGCCTGGAGCTCTTCGAGGGTGTCGACCCGGCCGGCGCCCGCGACGCGTTCGACGCCCTGGAACGCCTCGCCGTCCTCGTCGAGGTCGTCGAGGACCTGGGCCCCCTGGCCCGCCGTACCCTGCGCGCCAGGCTCCGCCCGCACACCTGACCCGCCCCCGCCGGGCACGCCGGCCGGGGCGGGACCCGTCAGGGGGTGAGACGGTGCAGGTCGCGGGGGAAGGCGGTGACCTCCCGGACGTTGGCCGCGCCGGTCAGCCGGGCGACGAAGCGTTCCAGGCCGATGGCGAAGCCGCCGTGCGGGGGCATCCCGTGCCGGAACGCGTCGACGTACCCGGCGTACGGCTCGACCGGCTCGCCCCGTTCGGCCAGCGCGGCCAGGTAGTCGTCGTACCGGTGCAGCCGCTGCCCGCCGGTGACCAGCTCCAGCCCCCGGAAGAGCAGGTCGAAGCCGTTGGAGTAGGCCGGCCGGTCCGGGTCCGGATGGGTGTAGAAGGGGCGCTTCGCCATCGGATAGCCGGTGACGAAGAGGAAGTCCGAGCCGTGCTCGGCCCGTGCCCACTCCCCCAGCGCCCGCTCGTGCGCGGGGGCGAGGTCCGGCTCGTCGGCCGGCGCGCCGGCGATCCGCAGCGCCTCGGTGAAGTGCACGGCGGGGATCTCGGCCGGCACCTCGGGCAGCCCGATCCCCAGGGTCGCCACCGCCGCCCCGGCCCGGTCCGCCACCTGAGCCAGCATTCCGGCCAGGGTGTCGCGCAGCACGGCCATCACGTCCCGGTGGTCGGCGACGAAGCCCAGTTCCACGTCGAGCGAGGTGTACTGGGCCAGGTGCCGGACGGTGTCGTGCGGCTCGGCCCGGAACACCGGCCCGACCTCGTAGACCCGCTCGAAGACGCCCACCATCAGCTGCTTGTAGAACTGCGGCGACTGCGCCAGGTACGCGGGCCGGCCGAACCAGTCGAGCGCGAAGACGTTCGCCCCGCTCTCGGTGGACGAGCCCACCACCTTCGGGGTGTGGATCTCCACGAAGTCGCGGGCGTCGAGGGTGGCCCGGAAGCCGGCCACCGCCGCCGCCGAGATCCGCAGCGCCGCCGCGCGGGTCGGGTGCCGCAGCGCGGTGGGCGCGTGGTCGAGCTGGGTGGGCAGGGTCGCGGTGAGCGTCGGCCGGTACAGGTCGAACGGCGGCGGCACGGCGGCCGGGCCGAGCGGTCGTACCGCCGGGTCGGTCAGCTCGACCCCGGCGGACGCCGTCGGGTTCGCGACCACCGTGGCGGTGACCTCGACGACGGTCTCCTCGGTGAGCTTCTCCAGCGTCGCGCGGACGGCCGGGTCGGTGACCACGACCTGGGTCAGGCCGGCGGCGTCCCGCACGATCAGGAAGGCCACCGACTTGAGCAGCCGGCGGCGGTGCACCCAGCCGGCGATCCGGACGGTCTCGCCGACGTGGGCGGGGAGCTGGGTGGAGAGGATGCGTTGCACGGTGTTACCTCCTCGGTCGATCGCAACGCGATCCCAGGGAGGTGTGGGCGAGCGGGAACCTCGCGGTGCCACCACACCTTCACCCCCGCGGACGGGGGCCTCGTTCGTCGCCTTTTCACCGGGGCCGGCCGGGCGGGCTCTACTGGGCGCGGACGCCGTTCTTCCCGCAGCTCGGGAGGGTCTTCGCACCCCGGCGCCAGACCGCCTTCCAGCAACCGGCGGCTCTCTGCACTGGCGGTCCGGGGCGTTACTCGGCTCCGTCACAGCTCTGCGGCAGACGCTAGCACCCCGCCGGGACGCGTGTGACGTGGTTTTTCCGTGCCTCGGTGTCCGGTGTCACAACGTCTGGGGCGTGACGCCGGTCGCCCGCGGTTCATCGACGGCCACCGTCGGGCGTAGTCTCGGTTTTGTGACGATCGAGCACTCCACGCCGACGGCCGAGCAGGCCGGACGTACCGCTACCGCCGCGCCCGAGGGGCGGCGGCTGCTGCGGATCGAGGCCCGCAACGCCGAGACGCCGATCGAGCGCAAGCCGCCGTGGATCAAGGTCAAGGCCAAGATGGGCCCGGAGTACACCCAGCTGCGCGGTCTGGTCTCGCGCGAGGGGCTGCACACCGTCTGCCAGGAGGCCGGCTGCCCCAACATCTACGAGTGCTGGGAGGACCGGGAGGCCACCTTCCTCATCGGCGGCGACCAGTGCACCCGGCGCTGCGACTTCTGCCAGATCGACACCGGCAAGCCGGCCGAGTTCGACGCCGACGAGCCGCGCCGGGTCGCCGAGTCGGTCGCCGCGATGGGGCTGCGCTACGCCACCATCACCGGCGTCGCCCGCGACGACCTGCCCGACGGCGGGGCCTGGCTCTACGCCGAGACGGTCCGGCAGATCCACGCCCTGCAGTCCGGCTGCGGCGTCGAGCTGCTGATCCCCGACTTCAACGCCGTCCCCGAGCAGCTCGCCGAGGTGTTCAGCTCCCGTCCCGAGGTGCTGGCGCACAACGTCGAGACCGTGCCGCGGATCTTCAAGCGGATCCGGCCGGCGTTCCGCTACGAGCGCTCGCTGGACGTGATCCGCCAGGCCCGCGCCGACGGCCTGGTCACCAAGAGCAACCTGATCCTGGGCATGGGGGAGGAGCGCGCCGAGGTCTCGCAGGCGCTGCGCGAACTGCACGAGGCGGGCTGCGAGCTGATCACCATCACCCAGTACCTGCGCCCCTCCCCCCGGCACCACCCGGTCACCCGCTGGGTCAAGCCGGAGGAGTTCGTCGAGCTGCGCGAGGAGGCCGAGGAGATCGGCTTCGCCGGTGTGATGAGCGGTCCGCTGGTGCGCTCGTCGTACCGGGCCGGGCGGCTCTACAAGCAGGCCCTGGAGGCCCGCGAAGGCGTCACCGCCGCCGGCTGAGGCCGGCCTACGGCCGCGTCACCGGCCGCCGGCCCCCGCCCGGATGCCATGATCACAGGCATGACGACCGGGGTACGCCAGGCGGCGCGCGACGCCGCGCGCCCGCGCCCGCCCCGGTGGCCGCTGCCGGTGACGCTCGCCCTGCTGGTCGGTCTGGCCGGGGTCGGGTACCGCCTCGCGCTGCTGCTCGGGGACACCCCGCGCACCAACAGCGACGAGGCGACCATGGGGCTCGCCGCGCTGCACATCGCCCGGGGTGAGGACTTCCCCGTCTTCTTCTACGGGCAGGCGTACATGGGTGCGCTGGAGGCGTACCTGGCCGCGCCGCTGGTCGCCCTGACCGGGCCATCGGTGCTCGCGCTGCGGCTGCCGCTGCTCGCCCTGTACGCGCTGTTCCTGTTCCTGAGCTGGCGGCTGACCCGCCGCCTCGGCGGGGACCGCTGGTTCGCGCTGCTCGTGGTCGGGCTGCTGGCGCTGGGCGCGGACCGAATCGTCAAGAACCAGCTCATCGCCGGGGGCGGCTACCCCGAGCTGAACCCGATCGGGGCGGGCCTGGCCCTGCTCACGCTGGACCTGGCCGCCGGTCGGCCGGCGGGACGGCGCCGGCGGTTCGCCGCGTTCGGTCTCCTCGCCGGGCTGACCGTCTGGGTCGACCCGCTGCTGCTGCCGTACGCGCTGGCGCTCGGCGTGGTGCTCGCCGCCACCGCCGGGCGGGACCTGCGCGGGCGCGGCGGCGCGCTGCTGGCCGGGGGCACGCTGCTGGGCGCCGCGCCGCTGCTCGGGTACGCCCTGGCGCACCGTCGCAACCCGCTCGCCGCGGTCTTCGTCGCCGGCGGCGGGGACGCGGCGGCGAGCTGGGCGGACCGGCTGCACGGCGGGCTGGTGCTCGGGCCCGCGCTGGGCATGGGCCTCTGCTCCCCCGGGCACTGCGCGACCTGGCAGCTCTGGTGGTCGGCCGCCCTGCCGGTGCTGCTCGCGCTGGGGGGCTGGTCAGCCTGGCGGGCGGTGCGGGCCGACGGGGCTCGGGCGGCGCGGGCCCGTGCGGCGGTGCGGCTCGCGCTGCTGGCCGGGGCGGTGGGCACGCTGGCGGCGTACACGATCAGCAGCGCCGCCGGGCGGACCCCGGTGGAAAGCTCGCGCTACCTGTCCTGCCTGGCCATCTCGCTGCCGGCGCTGCTCTGGCCGGTGTGGACGGCGGCCCGGCGGCGCGGTTCGGCCGGCCTCCGGCGGGTGGCGGCCGTCGGCACGCTGGTCGCGCTGCTCGCCACCGGCACGGTCGCCACCGCAGGCGCGCTGGCCACCGTCCCGACGAACCGGGCGGAGGCGCAGCGGCACCGCGCGCTGGTGGAGGCGTTGCGCGAGCGCGGCGTCCGGCACGTGTACGGCGAGTACTGGACCTGCAACCGGCTCACCTTCGCCGCCGGCGAGGAGATCGTCTGCGCGGTCCTCGACGAGACGCTGCGCCCCGGCTTCGACCGGCTGCCCGCCTACCGCCGCGCGGTCCGCGAGTCGGCGGCCCCGGCCTACGTCGCCCCGGTCGGCTCCCCCCTCGCCCGGCGCCTCGACCGCACCCCACCCTCCGCCCGACACCCCCTCACGGTCGCCGGCTGGCGCCTCTGGCTCCCCCCCCCCC
>NZ_JBPQTL010000083.1:0-25009 GCF_051386295.1 Micromonospora sp. URMC 105
GGGTCAGGCGGGGAGGGCGGCTGGGTCGCGGAGGGGGTCGGTGGCGAAGGCGGTGACGCCGTCGAGGAAGCCGACCCGGGCGGTGTAGCCGAGCAGTTCGCGGGCGCGGGCCGGGTCGGCGACCACGTGCCGCACGTCCGCGGCGCGCGCCCCGCCGACCACCTCCGGCGGCGGCCCGCCCATCGCCGACGCGAGGGCGGCGGCGAGGTCGCCGACGGTGTGCGGCTCGCCGGAGCAGACGTTGAGCGGCACCAGGCCGTCCGGGGCCGGCGCGGTCAGCGCCAGCAGGTTCGCCCGCGCCACGTCGGTGACGTGCACGAAGTCGCGGGGCTGCCGGCCGTCCTCGTAGACCCGGGGCGGCCGGCCGTCCGCCAGCGCCGACCGGAAGATCGACGCGACCCCGGCGTACGGGGTGTCGCGGGGCATCCGGGGGCCGTAGACGTTGTGGTAGCGCAGCGCCCACACCCCGCCCCCGGTCTGGCGGGCCCAGGCGGCGGCGAGGTGTTCCTGCGCCAGTTTGCTGGCCGCGTACGTGCTGCGCGGCTCCAGCGGGGCGTCCTCGGGCACCAGCGCGGGGGCGAGGGTGCCGGCGCACCGCGGGCAGGTGGGGTCGTACCGGCCGGCGGTCAGGTCGGCGGCGCGGCGCGGGGCGGGCCGGACGACGCCGTCGCGGGCGCAGGCGTAGCGCCCCTCGCCGTAGACCACCATGGAACTGGCCAGCACCAGCCGGGACACGCCGGCCCGGTGCATCGCGGCGAGCAGCACCGCGGTGCCGTAGTCGTTGTGGCTGGCGTAGCCGGGAGCGTCCGACGCGTCCAGCCCGTGCCCGACCATCGCCGCCTGGTGGCAGACGGCGTCCACTCCGGCCAGCAGGTCGTCGAGCAGCCCCGGGTCCCGCACGTCGCCGATCACCGGGTCGTGCCGGCGGGACCACTCGGGCAGCGCGCCTGCGTGCGCCTGCGGCAGCAGCGCGTCCAGGCCCACGACCTGGTGCCCTTCGGCGACGAGCAGATCCGCGACCTGCGATCCGATGAACCCGGCCGCGCCGGTGACCAGTACCCGCATTCGGATCACGCTAGGTCAGTCGGCTGCCCGGCGGGCCGGTTCGGGCCGGACGTCAGCACTCCGTAAGGCACGGACGGTAAGCCTTCGGTAATGCGGCAAAGCCGACCGGCCGGCGGTGGCGCCGCCTAGCGTCCTGCACGAGGGGCCCCGGCCCCGAGCAGCCGCGCCCGCAGGAGGAGCCGTGTCCGCCGACCCGCCCGCACCGTCCGGCGACCCGACGCCCGGGCACGCCGGGCCGGGCCGGGCCGCCGGGCCGTCCACCGGGAAGACCGACCCCCAGGGGTACGCCTACGCGGCGCGGCTGTGGCGGGCGCTGGACAGGCACCGGCCGCCGGGTGCCGACGCCGCCGCCGAGGCCTGGCGCAGTCCGGTACGCGGTCCGTGGCTCACCTCCGTGTTCGGGGCCGTCCTGCTCGCCGCCCTGCCGCTGGTGATCGTCACCGGGCTGCTGGACTGGATCGCCTACGGGCCCCGGCTCGGCCAGGCGTTCCCGAGCGACGTGGGCTGGCTGCACCCGCCCGTCTTCGACTGGCCGACCCGGCCGGCCTGGCTGTTCCGGCTCACCCAGGGCCTGCACGTCACGCTCGGGATCGTGCTGGTGCCGGTGGTGCTGGGCAAGCTCTGGTCGGTGGTGCCGAAGCTCTTCGACTGGCCGCCGGCCCGTTCGCCGGCCCAGGTGGTGGAACGGCTCTCGCTGCTGCTGCTGGTGGGCGGGATCCTCTTCGAGACGGCCACCGGCCTGCTCAACATCCAGTACGCGTACCTGTTCGGGTTCGACTTCTACACCGCGCACTGGTACGGCGCCTGGGTCTTCACCGGTGCCCTGGTCACCCACGTGGCGGTGAAGCTGCCCCGGATGGTCACCGCGCTGCGCGGGCCGGGCTTCGCGCGTACCCCTTTGGCGCGTACCCGGCCGGAGCCGCCGGATCCGGACGGCCTGGTGTCCCGGCGTCCCGGCCCGGCGACGATGAGCCGGCGTGGGGTGCTGGCCCTGGCCGGCGGCGGTGCGCTGCTGCTGGCCGCGCTGACCGTCGGGCAGAGCCTGGACGGGGTGCTGCGCCGCACCGCGCTGCTGCTGCCCCGGGGCCGACAGCCCGGCGACGGGCCGAACGGGTTCCCGGTCAACCGCACCGCCGCCGCGGCCGGCATCCAGCCCGGCGACACCGGGGCGGGCTGGCGGCTGACCGTGCGCGCCGGCGACCGGACCGTCGAGCTGGACCGGGCCGGCCTGCTCGCGATGGCGCAGCACACCGCCGACCTGCCGATCGCCTGCGTGGAGGGCTGGTCGACGTCGCAGACCTGGACCGGGGTGCGGCTGCGCGACCTCGCCGCGCTGGTCGGCGCGCCCGCGTCGGCCACGGCGTCGGTCCGGTCGCTGGAGCGGGCCGGCCTGTTCCGCGCGGCCCGCTTGCAGGCCAACCAGGTCCGCGACCGGGACTCGCTGCTCGCCCTGCGGGTCAACGGGGTCGACCTCTCCGCCGACCACGGCTATCCGGCGCGGATCGTCGTGCCGGCGCTGCCCGGCGTGCACTGCACCAAGTGGGTCCGGGAGATCGCCTTCGAGGGGCGCGCCGATGGCTAGGTTCCGGCGGGCGTACGGCGCCGCGCCGTGGCACCTGCTGCTCCTGCTCGGCTGCTTCGCGGTGACCGGCTGGATCGTGCTGCGGCTGGCCGGGGAACCGACGGCGGTGTGGATGCTGCTCTGGTTCCTGGGCGCGGTCGTCGCCCACGACCTGCTGCTGTTCCCGGTCTACGCGCTGGCCGACCGGGCGCTGCGCGCCGGTGTGCGCCGTCGGGGCGCCCCGTCGGCGCTGAACCACGTCCGGGTGCCCGCGCTCGCCGCCGGGCTGCTCCTGCTCGTCCATCTGCCCGGCGTCCTCGGTCTCGGCGACGGCACGTACCGGGGGGCGACCGGGCTGGAGCCCCGGCCGCTGCTGGCCCGCTGGCTGGCGGTCAGCGCGGCGCTCTTCGCCGCCAGCGCTGCCCTCTACGTGCTGCGCCGGCGGCGACACCGCTGAGCGGGACGAGCCGAAGGGTCGGGCCGGGCACTCTCGTGCCCGGCCGTCACCGCTTCGAGGACAACGAGGTGTCCCCGGGGCCACCGGTGGGCGTGATGAAGGCCGGGGAGTCACCGGCCGGCATCTCGGTCCCGCCGGAGCCCGTCCACTCGCCACCGGCCCCCCGGCGCCGGCGCAGCGCCGCGGCCCCGGCCGCTCCCACCGTCATCACGACCGCCGCCAGCGGCCACCAGTTCCGGCGCCCCATCTTGGCGGCGCGTCTCTTCTGCAACATCGTCATTCTCATGCGCCCATTGTCGGTGGCCCCAGCGGCGCCGGTCGGCGAAATCGAGACCTCCATCCGCCCTGTTCGGGTGATTCGCCCGGCTGCCGGTGGCCGTCGCGCACACCGGCGGCCCGGCCGACGAGTACGCCGGGCGTCGACGGGTAACCGCCGATCCCGTTCCTGCACGAAGGCGGGCCCGACGAAGGGAGATCGGATGACGACGGGTAGGGGTTCATCTCCGCCGCCGGCCGGATCGGGCGGCGGTGCGGCCGGAAAGGTCCAGCAGGCGGCCGGAAAGGCTCAGCACGCGGCCGGACAGGCCCAGCAGGAGGCGACCCGGCTCGGCCACGAGACGGCGCAGGCCGGCGGCCACACCGCCCGGCAGGCGGTCGACCAGGGCAGGCAGGTCGCCTCCGAAGGCCGCCAGCAGGTACGCAACCTGCTCGGCGAGGCCTCCGCGCAGGCGCGTACCCAGGCCCAGGAGCAGCAACGGCGCGCCGCCGACAGCCTCCGCTCGCTGGGTTCGCAACTGCGCACCATGGCCGACGGCACCGAGGGTGGCATGGCCGCGGAGGTCGTCCGCCGCGGCGCCGACGCCGCCCAGCAGGCCGCCGGTTGGCTGGACGAGCGGGAGCCCGGCGCGCTGCTGCGGGAGGCACGCGACTACGCCAGCCGGCACCCCGGCGCGTTCCTGGCCGGTGCCGCGATCGCCGGACTGCTCGCCGGACGGTTGGGCCGCGCGCTCACCGGAGGACCGGACGGCCAGGGCGGTGGGGGTGACATCGACACGTCCCGCGCGGAGGGCTTCCCGCCTGCGCGGGAGGCGCCGTTGCGGGCGCCTGCCGCGCCGGACACCGCCGCACCGCTGCGTCACGGGCCGATGGGCCGTGAGGTGGGCCCATGAGCGCCTCGCCCATGGGTGCCGGCGGTGGTCCCGACAAGACCCAGGCCTCCATCGGTGAACTGCTCGCCGACGCCACCCGCAACTTCTCCACCCTCCTGCGCAAGGAGGTCGAACTCGCCAAGGCGGAGGTGCGGGAGGAGGCCCGCAGCCTGGGCATGGTGGCGGGCATGTTCGTCGCCGCCGCGATCGCGGCGCTGCTGACCCTCGTGTTCCTGTCGCACGCCCTGTGGTGGGCGCTGTCCAACGTCATGGACCAGGGCTGGGCCGCGCTGATCGTCGCCGTGATCTGGGCGGTGATCGGCGCCGTGCTCGCCGCCAAGGCCCGTGGGCAGCTACGCACGGTGCACGCCCTGCCCCGTACCAAGCAGACCGCGCACGAGATTCCGGACGCGGTCAGAGGCCGCTGAAGCCGAAGGGAGTCGCCATGTCCAGCGATCCGGACCGGATCCGGCACGACATCGAGACAACCAGAGCCGACCTGAGCAGTGACGTCGACGCGCTGACCGACAAGGTCAATCCGCGCCGGATCGCCGCCGCGCCGGTGAACCGCGCCCGTGGCGGGGTGAATCGCGCCCGTGGCCGGTGGAGCCGGATGGTCGACACGGTCATGGGCAACGCCCGGCACGCCCGCGACGCCACCGCCGCCCAGACGGACAACATGACGCACCGGCTCTCCGACACCGCCCACCAGGCGGCCAACGTGACGCACCGGCTCTCCGACACCGCCCAGCAGGGCGCCGCCACCGCGGGTGAGCGGGCGCGGACGCTCACCCACAACTCACGGGAACGCGCCGAGGGCAACCCGCTGGCCGCGGGTCTCATCGCCTTCGGCGTGGGCGCGCTGGCCTCGTCCCTCCTGCGGCCGAGCCGGCGGGAACGGGAGCTGGCGGAGCGGGCCAAGCACGAGCTGATGGAGCACTCCGGCCAGCTCAAACAGCAGGCCGGCGGGCTGCTGCACGAGGTCCAGGACAATCTGCGGGAACCCGTCCAACAGGCGTCCGAGCAGGTCCGGTCCACGGCGGCCCGAGGCGCGGCCACGGTCCGGGACACCGGCGTCGAGGAGGCGCAGCACATTCGCGACGACGCCCGGGAGGCGCCACGCCGGTGGTGACGCCGGCCCGGCACCGGGTACGGCGGCGGGCCCGCCCGGGCCCGCCGCTCCCGGCTGCCGGGGTGCCGACCGGGTGAGCCCCCGGGCGCCACGCCGACTATCCGCCGGTGTCGGGGGGCACTCGTACTGTTCGCAGCCGTGACCGCCCTTCAGACGTACCGCTACCTCCAGCCGTCCGCACTGCACGCCGGTGACCTGGCGTTGCAGACCAGCGGCGGGCCCGCCACCAATCCCCGGTTCTTCTCCGGTTTCCTGACCACGCCGCGGGCGGCCGCCGCGGGGCTGCTGGCGGTCGCCGAGGTGGCCCGGACCCGGTACCACCAGCCGGTCAGCCCGGCGAGCCTCGACCCCGTCGTCACCGGCGCCCGGGACCGGATGCGCTTCGAGTCGTTCTCCGGCTGTTGCGGGGTGTACGCGCGGCTGGACGTCGTACCGGCCGGCTTCGACGGCGACGTCGTCGAGCACGGCACCACCAACGTCGACGTGAACGCACCGCTGCGGGAGGCGCTGGCCCGGGTGGGCGGCATCGATCCGCTGCACCTGTCGGTGGGGCCGGACGACCTCACCGTCTCCACGCTCGACGGTGCGGTGGTGGAGAAGAAGGTGCCGCTGCCCGGGCGGTGGCTGCGGGGCTTCGCCGAGGTCCACGTGATCGCGGCGGCGATGGAGCCCCGGGCGGAGGTCCCGGCGGCGGAGGCGGCGGCCTTCCTGCGCCGGCTGCCGGCGGGCAACGACCGGTCGGTGCTCTGGGTGGTGCCGGCGGGCCGCTCGTTGCGGCTGACGTCGCGGCCGGTGCCCGGCGCGGTGTGCCTGGCCGGCGCCGGACGCCTGGCCACGCTGCGCGGGCTGCTCCGGCACGCGCGGACGCTGCGGATGTACGGGCCACCGGCGACGCCCGGTTCGCCCGCGCTGCCCAGCGTGTGGGAGCTCGACACGGGTGCGTTGCGGCTGTCGCTGGCCCTGTCGCCGGAGCCCTACCGGGGCTTCTCCGGCGAGGGCGCGGCGCTGACCGCACTCGCCGGCGACGACGTGGTGGACGACGCCGCGCTGGTCGGGGCCCTGCTCTCCTGGGACCCGACGATCGACGTGTCCGCGCTGGCCGAGTCGGCCGGGATCACCGGGGACCGGGTCCGCGCCGCGCTGGCCCAGTTGGGCACCGCGGGCCGGGTCGGCTTCGACGTGGCCGAGGCGGGCTACTTCCACCGGGTGCTGCCGTACGACGCCGGCCGGGCCGAACGGGACAATCCCCGGCTGGTCGGCGCGCGGGCGCTGGTCGAGGCGGGCGCGGTGACGCTCGACGGCGAGGCCGCGACCGTCCGCCACGGCGACGAGGTCTACCGGGTCCGCCGCCTGCCGGACGGCTCACACACCTGTTCCTGCCCCTGGTGGGCGCGGCACCGGGGCCGGCGGGGCCCCTGCAAGCACGCGCTGGCCACCACGATGGTGGGCGCGCCGGTGGAGGTGGGGGCGTGACGGATCCGTTCGAGTTCCTGGTCCGGGGCGACGTCGGCGCGGCCGTCGACGCGGTCGTCGGGTTGGACGACGAGCGCCGGCGGTCGTTCGCCGACGGGCTGGTGGCCCACGTGCGCCGGCGGCGCGACAACTGGTGGTGGAACGACGAGGCCACGGCCCTGGCGGTGGCCGCGGTGGGGTGCCTGCCGACCGCCGCGACGGCGGCCGGCCTGCTGGGCCGGCGCAACGTGTCGCTGCGGGCCGCCGACGCCGGCCCGGTGGTCCAGGTCGCCCGGATGCGCGGGGTGTCCTGGCTGGCCGAGCTGGCGTACCGGCTGGCGGACCGGCCCCGCCGGGACGATCCGGCGGGTGACTGGGACTTCGTCGCCGAGCTGCTCCGGGTCGAGAAGGCGGCGGCGCCGGCCGGTGACTGGTTCGTCGAGGGTTGGCTCGCCCGGATGGCGTGGCCGCCGGAGTGGCAGCGGCCGGTCCCGCTGGTGGACCGGCTGCGCGGGGACGTGTTCCTCGACGCCCTGGTGCCGCGGTTGTTCGAGGTGGACGGCGCCGGTGCGCGGATGGCCTTCGACGAGTTCATGACCGACGAGAAGATGGCCCTGCCGCGTGCGCTGGCGCGACTGGCCGTCGAGGGCCGCCTGGACCGGACGACCCTGCTGGCCGGCTGCGTGAGCCGGCTGCTGCGCGGTGACCGGCCGGGCGCGTTGCGCCCGTTCGTCGCCCTGCACACCCTGCTGGAGCCCACCGCCGCCGAGGTCGGCCGGCGGCGCGGCGACTATCTGCGCCTGCTCGCCGACGCCCCCGGCCCGGTGGCGTCGATGGCGCAGAAGACGCTGCGGGCGCTCGACGGCGGGGAGGTCGAGGGGCTGCTCGACGCGTCGCGGGCGGTCCTGGTCCGGCCGGACCGGGCGCTGGTGCGCGCCCAGCTCGGGTGGCTGGACCAGCTCGCCCGCCGCCACCCCGACCGCGCGGCGGAGGTCGCCGAGGTCCTCGCGGTGGCGGCCGACCATCCGGCGGCGGACGTGCGGGACCGGGCCGCCGCGTTGGCCGCCCGGCACGGGCACGTGATCGCCCCTGCCGTCGTGGTGGGTCCGGTGGGCGACGACCTGCCGCCACCGGCCGGACCGCTGCCCGCGCTCCCGGCCATCGCCGACCCGGACGAGCTGGCGGAGGAGGTCGCCGCCCTGCTGGGCGGCCGCACGACGGTGTCCGGTCTGGAACGGGTCCTCGACGGGGTGGTACGGCTCGCCGGCCGGGACCGGGGCCGCCTGAAGGAGGCCCTGGTCCCGGTGCTGCGGCGGCATCGCGGTGGCGCGGAGGAGCACTCCTGGGACCCGTGCTGCCTGTGCGGCCTCCTCGGCGGGGTGCTGCTCGCGGCGGCCGACCCGGTCGAGGGTGGCGTACGGCGGGGCCGGTGGGCCGCGATGCTGGCGGCGGTGCGGCGCCGGACGCCCGGGAGCTACGCCCCCGATGCCCGGGTACCACCGCCGCACCGCCTGCTGCGCGCCCGGCTGGCCGAGATCGGTGAGCGCGTCGGCCCAACCCCTCACCCGGGTCTGCTCGCGGCCCCCACGGCGGCCAACGGCGCCGTCGACCCGGAGGTGCTCTACGAGCGCCTGGCCCGGCTCGGCGACCGGGGCGCGTGGGAGGTGGACCTGACGCAGGCCCTGCTGCGGCTGCCCGCCCGGGTCGACGAACCGCTCGCGGCCCGGGCGGCGGCGCTCGGCACGCCCGCCGGGGACCGGCTCGCCGGATGGCTGCGCGCGGGTGGTCTGCCTGATCCGGTCCAGCGGGTGGTCACGCTGCCGCGCCGGGAGCGCCGGCCGCACCACGACTGGGGCTACGACGAGCTGCCCCGGCAGCGGACGCATGTCCGGCTCGACCCGCCCGCCGGGGCCGAGGACCCGTTCGGCCTGCTCACCCTGTCGGCCGGGTCCGTCGACAGCTACGTCGGCGACGCGGCCCTGCTCTGGCCGGCCGTGCTGCCCGGTTACCGGGGGCTGGTGGCGGCGTACGCGCTGCCCGACGTCGCCAGCGGCGCCGACCAGGACGTCTCCGGTGGCGCCGCGATCCTGCCGCTGCTCGCCGAGTGCGGAGGCGACGGCGGCCCGGCGGTCGACCTCGCCCTCGCGTACGGCCTGGGGGCCCGGCACGAGTCCGACCGGGTCGCCGCCGTCGACGCCCTGCTGGTGCTGGCCGCCGCCGGCGACCTGGACGCGCCCGCGGTCGGGACCCATGTCGGCGTCCTCGCCGCCGTCGGTGACCTCACGCTGACCCGGGTACTCCAGCCGCTGCGCGACGCGGCCGCCGCCGGTGCCCCGCTGAGCACCTGGCGGCTGCTCGCCGCCGCGTTGCCCGCGCTGCTCACGGCGGCGAAGGCCCCGCGGGGCACCGCCGACCTGCTGACCCTGGCGGCGGAGACGGCGGGCGCGACCGGTGTCCGGATCGAGGTGCCCGGGCTGGCCGACGTCGCCGCCCGGGGCGGGTCGAGCCGGCTGGTCGGCGAGGCGCGACGGCTGACCGCCGCGCTCGACGGTGCCGGAGTGCCGGTCGGGTGAGCCGGCGGGCGGCGAGGGCACGCCGGGGCCGGCCGCAGCGGCCCCGGCGCGCCGGCCCGGGTCAGGAGGGCCGCGGGGTCAGCAGGTAGTCGTCGGCGTCGGCGTTCCACTCCAGCTGGACGACCCCGCTGGTGGCGGCGGCCTTGCAGAACTGCAGGAAGCTGCGGTAGCCGAGCTTCTTCTCGCTGAACTGCGGCCGCGCCCGCCGGAGCTGGTTCTTGAGGCCGGACAGCGCCACCGTGCCGTCGGCGCCGGCCAGCTCCTTCACCACGGTGCGGAGCAGCCCGAACGCCTCCTCCCGGTCACCGTGTTCGGGCAGGGAGACCTCCGGGTCGCCCTTGGCGGGTCCCTCGGCCAGCTCGACGACGTTCTGGGTGGCGAGGTGGCGCAGCAGCTCGCCGAAGGTGCGGAAGCCGTAGTCGGACTCGCTGAAGGTCGGGTCCTTGCGCAGCAGCGTGCGCTTCAACGTCGAGGCGGTCACCGCACCGCTGGAGCTGCCCTGCAGACCGGCCACGGTCTGGGCCACCAGCACCGCGAGGGTCTCCACGTCGCGGGCCGGTTCCTCGGCCGTGGCCCGGGGCTCGGGCTCCTGCTCCACCTGCTGCGGCTCCGGGCTGGGCAGCCGCGCCGGCCGGGTACGCGGGGCACGGGTCGGCGAGATCTCCACCCCCTCCAGCCGGTCGTAGTAGAGGAACTCGTCGCAGGCGGGCGGGAGCAGCGCGGAGGTGGACTTCTCCACGCCGACGCCGATGACCCGCTTGTTGAGTTCGCGGAGCTTGTGGACCAGCGGGGTGAAGTCGCTGTCGCCGGTGCAGATCACGAACGTCGAGATGTAGTCGCGCTCGAAGGCCAGCTCCACCGCGTCGACCGCCATCTTGATGTCGGCGGCGTTCTTGCGGGAGGCGCCCATGCGTTGGGGTATCTCGATCAGCTCGACGTGGGACCGGGTGAGCATCCGGCGGTCCTCGTCGAAGTACGACCAGTCCGCGTACGCCCGCCGCACGACCACCCGGCCCCGCTCGGCGAGCGCGTCTGCGATGGGGCGGAAGTCGAAGGCCATGCCGCCGCGGTGGTCGCGCGCCCCCAGCGCGAGGTTCTCGTAGTCGAGGAACAGGGCGATCCGGTCTTCTTGATCCACGCCGGTCAGCCTACGCCGGGCTCCGGCCGGACACCGGCGACCTCGCGCGGCGCGCCCGGCGGGTCGGCCTCGCCCCGGCGGCGCGAGCCGGCCGGGCCCGGCGGGTGCCGTGACCCGCCGGAGCCCAGCAAGGTCGGCCCGGCCCGGCGACGACCGCTCAAGGGCGGGGGCACAACGAATGACGACCACCACCGGCCATCGGCCGGTCGTCCTGTCAATGGGACTCGACCGGAGGGTGGGAATTGCGCCGCCGACGCCCGAGAATCCTTCACAGCAGCAGGGAGATCGGAGACCGATGCCCGCTCCGCACGATCCGATGACCCCGTCGTGGCAGTGCCGCGACTGCGGGAGTGAATGGCCGTGCTCCCGCCGGCGGCAGATCCTGCTCGACGAGTACCGGCAGCAGTCGACGAACCTGCGGGTCTATCTCGCCACCTGCCTCACGTCGGCCACCCAGGACCTCGCGGCCAGCCCCGCCGCCGACCTGCGGACCCGCTTCCTCGGCTGGGTGCCGCACCGGGTGCCCTCCTGAGAACGTTCCGCGCGTGAGACACCTCCGGTCGACGGCCAGCGGCCCACCGGGTCCGAGCGTTCCGGTCGCGGGTGTCATCCTGACGCGTGCCCATCATCGGTTTCCTGCACACCGCCGCCGTCCACGTGCCGACCTTCCGCGCCCTCACCAGGGAACTCGCGCCCGGCTGGCGGGACGTCCACGTCGTGGACCCGGGCCTGCTGGCGGACGCCAGGGCGAACGGCGTCGACACCGACCTGCTGGCCCGCCTGGGGGTGCAACTGCGGCGGCTGGCGGCGGACGGGGCCGACGTGGTGATCTGCACCTGCTCCACGCTGAGCGGGCACGCCGAGCTGGCGGCTCCCGAGGTGGGCGTTCCGGTGCTCCGCGTGGACCGCCCGATGGCCGAGGCGGCGGTCGCCGCCGGCCGGCGCGTCGCCGTGGTGGTGGCGGTGCCGTCCACGCTGGAGCCGACCCTGGCGCTGCTGCGCGAGAGCGCGCAGGCCGCCGGCGTGGACGTGTCGCTGCGGGCGGTGTCCTGCCCGGACGCGTGGCCGCTCTTCGAGGCCGGTGAGCACGACGGGTACCTGCGCCGGATCGCCGCGCACGTGCGGGACATCGCCGCTGAGGTGGACGTCGTCGTGCTGGCCCAGGCGAGCATGGCGCCCGCGGTCGACCTGCTCGGCGACGTGGGCGTACCGGTGCTGTGCAGTCCCCGGTCCGCGGTGGCCCGGGCGACGGCGCCGCGCGGCTGAGCCACCGGGCACGGCGAGGCCGCCGCCGGAGGGCGGTGTGCCCTCCGGCGGCGGCCTGTTCCGGCAACGGTGGTCAGCTCCGGTTGATGGTGAAGGTGGACGTGGTGTTGCGGATGTCCTGGTGGTTGTTGCTCAGCCGCAGGTTGACGAAGGTGACGGAGCCGACCGCCGGGCCCTGGCCGGCCTCCGGCATCTCGTTGACCCAGATGCCGAAGCCCGACTTGGCGTCGTAGGCGTCACCACTCTTGCGGGCGCCGCTGATCGACACGTTGGTGAAGACGGTGTCGGTGATCGGGTTCTGCGGCTGCCCGCCGACGTAGTTGGTCTGGAACATGATGCCGCTGTAGGTCGGGTCGACGATGTCGACGTCGCTGACCCGGATGCCCTGGAACACCTTCGAGGCGGAGAAGACCCAGATCGCCGGGAAGGTCTGCGCGCCCCAGAAGTGCCCGCCGGCCCGGACGATGGAGATGTTCTCGAACCGGGTGGGCGGGTCGGCGCCGAAGCCGTTCATCGGGATGCCGAAGTCGAGCGAGCTGATCGTGATGCCGGAGTAGACCAGCGTGTCGGCGATGTGGATGTTGCGGAACGTGTTGGCGTAGCCGCCGTAGACGGCCACCCCGGCGGCCCGCCAGGTCAGGATCGAGGTCAGGTTCTCGTAGATGTTGTCCTTGTTGGACCCGCCGCCCGCGTCGGTCGCCGAGAAGAGCGCGAAGCTGTCGTCGCCGGTCGCCCGGGCCTCGTTGTTGCTGACCAGGTTGTTGGTGCTGCCGTTGGTCATGTTGACGCCGTCGGCGAACATGTTCCGGATCCGGGAGTTCTTGATCGTGATGTAGTCGGTGTTCGCGCCCCAGTAGAGGCAGAGCATGTGCTCGTTCCAGATGTTGTCGATAGCCATGTTCGACACGTTGGCGAAGTCGAAGACCTTGCCCTGGCCGTCGACCCGTGAGGTGAAGTTGCCGAAGTAGGCGAAGCCGGAGAAGGTCGACCCGTTGGCCGACGCCTCCGCCCGGAACCCGACGTCGGTGTTGTCCTGGTTCGACGGGGCGTTGAAGCGGGTGTACCAGGGGCCGGCGCCGATGATCTTGATTGCCTTGCCGTACACCTGGAACTTCGACGCGGTGGAGTAGTTCCCCGCCGGCAGGTACACCCCGATCAGGTTGCCGGTGGTGTCCATCCGCACCCGGTCCAGGGCGTTCTGCACGTCGGAGTGGGTGAAGCCGTTCGGCACCGCGTAGCGGGCCGGGTCCGGGTTGGCGATCGGCGTGACCTGCTCGGTGTTGATGAAGTCGATCGCGTACGTGGTGGTGTTCGCCGGGTCCTTCTGGAGCCGGATCTTGCTGCCGGCGGGCACCGTCGAGTTGAGCATGACGTTGGCCTCGTCGTAGATGTGCCGCGGTCCGCCGGCGCTCGGCGAGTTGCCCGGGCTGGCCTCGGCCCCGTACAACCAGGCGTACCGGGAGGTGAGGTCGATGGCCTTGTGGAAGGTGCCGTCGACGTAGACGTTCAACGTCGAGTTGATGCCGCCGCCGCCCGGGGCGTCCGGGATGGAGAAGCGGGTGACCAGCGTGTTGGTGCTGGCCCGGGTGGTGAACTCGACGTAGCTGCCGGTCGAGTTGAGGGTGACCGCACGCCGCCCGGACGCCTCGCCGGCCAGGTCGCCGACGGTCCGGTTCGGGCCGACCACGGCCGCGCCGCCGCCGACCACGCCGTCCTCGGCCTCGTACATGTCGTACGGCATGTTCGCGCCCCGCCCGACGAAGAGCGGCCGGTCGCTGATGTTGTTGGCCTGCTTGGCGGGCAGTTCGTTGGCGTCGGTCGCCAGCACCACCCGCACGGTGTACTTCCCGTTCGCGGCGGTCCAGGTGCCCAGGTTGACCGGGCCGGCCGTGGCCCCGGCGTTGATCACGCCCGAGTACGAGCCGGTCAGCGTGCGGACCACGGTGTTCGCCTCGTTGAGCACGGTCAGCGTGATGCCGTGCGCGCCGGAGGCCGAGGCGACGCTGCCCGCGTTGCGCAGCGTCACCGAGAAGTTGACGGTGCTTCCGGCCGACGGGTTGCCGGGCGTCCAGGTGACCGCCGAGGCGACCAGGTCCGAGCTGGCCACCGGGTTGACCACCAGCGGGGACGGGCTGGTGTAGCTGTTGTTCGTCTCGTCGGACTCGATCACCGCGTTCGCCTCGTCGACCTTGGCGCTCAGCGGGTAGCTGCCCGCCGCGCGGGTGCCGATGTTCGCGGTGACGGTGGTCGAGGCGCCGGCCGCCAACCCGCCGACCGCGGCGGTGCCGACCCGCACGCCGCCGAGGTAGAGGTTGACGTCGGTCGCGGCGGAGGCCGCCGTCCCGGCGTTACGGACGGTCGCGGAGAGGGTGACCGCGTCGGCCTCGCTCGGGTTGGCCGGGCTGGCCGACAGGGCGGTGACGGTCAGGTCCGGGTTGGCGGCCGGCGTGCCGATCACCTGGAACTCGGCCACCTGGCCGCCGGGAGCGCCGGAGTTGGCGGTGAAGGTCAGCCGCAGGTCGGCGGCGGTGGCGGAGACCGGGATGGTCACCGTGTTGCCGGACGCCGGATTGAAGGTGTAGCCGGCCGCGCCGACCAGGCTGGTGAACGACGTGCCGCTCTGCTCCCGGCCGAGCACCTGCACCGTCTGGGTACGGATCCCCCAGGCCGAATCCGGGTTGAGCTTGAGCACCACCGAGCTGACGCTGGCGTTCGCCCCGAGCTGCACGGTCAGGGTGCCCGGGTGACCGTTGCTCTCCCAGTACGTCGCCACGTTGTTGTCGTTGGCGTTGGTCGCCACGTAGGTGTGCACGTACGAGGAGGCCGTGATCGGCTTGCCGGCCGCGAGGTTGGTGCCGCCGGTGCCGCTGCCGGTACGGGTCACCGTGTTGCTGTTCGGCGACTGGTTGCCGGCGGCGTCCTTCGCCCGGACGTGGTACGAGACCGTGGCGCTGGTCGGCTGGTTGTCGGTGAAGGTCAGCACGGTGCCGGCGACGCTGCCGCGCAGCACGTCGTTGGCGTAGACGTCGTATCCGGTCACCCCCACGTTGTCGCTGGAGGCGTTCCAGGTCAGCCGGATCTGCCCGCTGACCGGCTGGGTGTAGGCCAGGTTGGTCGGGGCGGTCGGCGCCTGGGTGTCCCCGCCGGCCGGGCCGTACAGCTCGAACTCGGAGAGCTGCCCGGCCGGCCAGCCGGTGTTGCCGGTGACGTTCAGCCGGACGTACCGGCTGCCGGTGGCGGGGAACGTGATGGTCACCGTGTTGCCGGTGGCCGGGTTGAACGTGTGGCCGGCGGACGCCTTCAGGGTGGTGAAGGACGAGCCGTCGGTGCTGCCGAGCACGGACAGCGTCTGGGTCCGGGTCTGCCAGGCGGCGGCCGGTGGCAGCTTCAGCACCAGCCGGTCCACGGTGACGGTGGCACCGAGGTCGGCCTGGATCCACTGCGGGAAGGCGTTGTTGGCGCTCTCCCAGTAGGTGTCGGGGTTGCCGTCGTTGGCGTTCGCCGGGGCGTACGTCTGGGTGTGGCTGCTGGCGGTCATGCTCGCGGCGATCCCGGCGAGCGCCGCGGCGGCGGCGGGGGCCGGCGCGGCGGCGGTCCGGATGCCGCCGCCGGGGCCGGCCGGGGCGGCCGCCGCGGGCACGGCCGGGGCGGCGGTCACCAGCAGAGCGGTGGCCAGCAGACCGGCGGTCCACCACCGGCGGGGGGTACGCGATCTCGTGCTGCTTCCGGGCATGGCGGGTTTGCACCTTCTTCCAGGGGGTGGTGGTGCCCGCCGCGCGGGGGTCACGGCGGGGTGCGGCTGCCGGGCCGGCCGGGTCGCGGGGACGGCCGACCGGCCCGGAGACTGGCGCCGTCAGGCGGCGTGGACCTCGAACTCGGAGACCTGGCCGGCCGGCCAGGCGGTGTTGCCGGTGATGATCAGCCGCAGGTGCTCCCGGCCGGACGCCTCGGACGGCAGCTGGCCGTAGTAGCGGGTCGGGCCGATCTTCGTACCGTTGCGGGCCGCCTGTTCCGCCTCCTGCTCGACGAACGGCACGGTCGCGCCCCGGCCGGCGATGTCGAACGGGGACAGCCCGGCGGCCTGGGCCGGGGTGGCGGTGGAGAACGCGACGACCGCGATGGTGGACGCCACGAGCGCGGCGCCGGCGAGGGCGGCCAGCGCGGCCCGGGCGGGTCTTCCTGGTGGTGGTGCAGGGGTGCCGATGGTGTGGTGGGCCATGAGCGGTGCACTCCGTTTCGTCAGGCGGCCGGTGTCCCCGTGGACGGGGCGATCGCTGCGCTGGTGCCTCCTTCCGGTCACGTCGGCGGGGAGCCGGGGCGGACCACCTGCGGTCGGGACGGACCGGCCGGCGCCGGAAGTGCTCAGGCGGGCGGAGCCCCGTCGGTGCGCAGCCAGACGGCGGTGTCCGGCGGGAGCCGATCGCCCTCCAGCGGGCCGCTGGCGAGGAGCCGGGACCGGTGCGCCGGCAACGGCACCGGGGCGCCGGAGAGGTTCACCACGCAGGCGAACTCGTCGCCGCGGGCGAAGGCGAGCACGTCCGCCGGGGCGTCCAGCCAGCGCATCGGACCGTCGCCGAGGCTCCGCTCGGTCCGCCGGATCCCGATCGCCGTCCGGTAGAGCGCCAGCATCGAGTGCGGGTCACCGGCCTGCGCCTCCGCCGTCCGGCCCTTCCAGTCCGCCGGCTGCGGCAGCCAGGGGCCGGCCGTCGCGCCGTCCGGGCTGAAGCCGAACGGGGGCTCGTCGCCGGACCAGGGCAGCGGAACCCGGCAGCCGTCCCGGCCCGGGTCGACGTGACCGGAGCGCGGCCACATCGGGTCGGTCCGCAGCTCCGGGGGGATGTCCTCGACCTCCGGCAGCCCGAGCTCCTCGCCCTGGTAGACGTAGGCGGCACCGGGAAGCGCGAGCGAGAGCAGCGCCGCCGCGCGGGCCCGGGTGGTGCCGAGTTCCAGATCGGAGAAGATCCCCTCACGCTTCTTGGCGAAGCTGAAGGTGGTGTCCTCCCGGCCGTACCGGGTGACGTGCCGGGTGACGTCGTGGTTGGAGAGCACCCAGGTGGCCGGCGCACCGACCAGCGCGTGCGCGCTCAGCGTCCCGTCGATGCTCTCGCGCAGCGCCGAGGCGTCCCAGGCGCAGCCGAGGAAGTCGAAGTTGAACGCCGCGTGCAGCTCGTCCGGGCGCAGGTAGTTGGCGAACCGCTGCCGGTCCGGCATCCACACCTCACCGATCAGGGCCCGGTCGCCGGGGTACTCGTCGGCGATCCGCCGCCAGTCGCGGTAGATCTCGTGCACCCCGTCGAGGTCGCGGAACGGGTGCGGCCGGTCCGGCCGGGTCTCGGGCAGCGTCCCGTCCTTGACCAGCAGCCCGGCCGAGTCGATCCGGATGCCGTCCACGCCACGGTCGAACCAGAACCGCAGGATGTCCGCGAACTCCGCCCGCACCCTGGGGTGGTCCCAGTTGAAGTCCGGCTGCTCGGCGGTGAACAGGTGCAGGTACCAGTCGCCGGGGGTGCCGTCCGGGTCGGTGGTCCGGGTCCACGTCCCGCCGCCGAACTCGCCGACCCAGTCGGTGGGCGGCTGATCGCCGTTCGGGCCCCGGCCGGGGCGGAACCAGAACAGCTCCCGCTCGGGCGCGTCCGGGCCGCCGGCGAGGGCCGCCCGGAACCAGGGGTGCGCGTCGGAGCAGTGGTTCGGCACCACGTCGACGATGGTCCGGATGCCGAGCGCGTGCGCCTCGGAGATCAGCGCCTCCGCCTCGGCCAGGGTGCCGAAGACGGGGTCGATGTCGCGGTAGTCGGCCACGTCGTAGCCGGCGTCGGCCATCGGCGAGGGGTACCAGGGGCTGAACCAGATCGCGTCGACGCCGAGCGCGGAGAGGTGGTCCAGCCGGGAGCGGATGCCGGCGATGTCGCCGATGCCGTCGCCGTTGCCGTCGGCGAAGCTACGCGGGTACACCTGGTAGATCACCGCTCCGCGCCACCACGGACCGTGGTCTGCTCTGGACACGAGCACCTGCTTTCTGCGTCGGTACGTCAGCCCTTGAGGCTGCCGGTGGTCAGACCGGACATGATGTTCCGCTGGAAGATCAGGAAGACGAGGACGGTCGGGATCGCCGCGATGACCGACGCGGCGATCACCACGTTCATCGGGGTACCGCCCGAGAAGGCGTAGATGCCGACGCTGACCGTCCGGGTCTCGGGCGAGGGCATAACCAGCTTCGGCCAGAGGAAGTCCTTCCAGACCGCCGTCACGGCGAAGATCGAGACCACGCCGAGGATGGGGCGCGACATCGGCAGGATGATCGACCACAGCGTGCGCAGCGGCGTCGCCCCGTCGATGAGGGCCGCCGCCATCAGCTCCTCCGGGATCGAGTCGAAGAACCGCTTCAGCAGGAAGATGTTGAACGCGTTGGCGACCGCGGGCAGCCAGATCGCGAACGGCGAGTCGAGCAGGTTGAGGTGCAGGATCGGCAGGTCGATCACGGTCACGTACTGCGGGACGATGAGGACCATCGCCGGGATCATCAGCGTTGCCAGCATCAGGCCGAGGATCACGTTGCCGAACGCCGGTCGGAGCTTCGACAGGGCGTACGCCGCGGCGGTGTCGAGGACGAGCTGGAACAGCAGCGCGCCGGCCGCGTAGTAGAACGTGTTGAACAGCAGCTTCGCGAGGTTCAGGTTGTGCCACGCGTCGGCGTAGTTCTGCAGTTGAGGATCGGCCGGGAACAGCGACGGCGGGGTCTGCGCGATCTCCTGGCCCGACTTGAGCGCGCCGGTGACCATCCAGTAGAGCGGCCCGAGGAAGACGAGCGTGAAGCCCACGACGACGACGGTGAGCAGCGTCCAGTAGACGACCCTGCCGCGCCCCCGCCGGAGCTGGGCAGGAGAGATGAGGGTCCGGGTTCCGGAGTCCTGTGCCATTCCTCGTCCCGTCCTAGTCCTGTTTCGCGCTCAGCCGTACGTAGGCGGCGGAGAAGCCGGCCAGCACCACGAGCATGATCACGCCGAGCGCCGCGGCGCCGTTGAGGTCGTTCTGGAAGAAGCCGTGCTGGTAGATGAGGTACGCCACCGAGGTCGCCGAGTCCTCCGCCCCCGTTCCGTTCGCGAGGATCAGCGGTTCGATGAAGAACTGCATCGTGGCGACGATCTGCAGCATCGCCAGCAGCGCGAGGATCAGCCGGGTCTGCGGGATGGTCACGTGCCGGATCCGCCGCCAGATCCCGGCTCCGTCGAGCTCGGCCGCCTCGTAGAGTTCGCCGGGGACGTTCTGCAGGGCCGCCAGGTAGATCAGTACCGCGCCGCCCATGTTCATCCAGGTCGACGCGATCACCATGGCCGGCATCGTCATCCCGGGCGTCTGCATCCACTGCGACGTCGGCAGGTGCAGCCCCTTGAGGATCGAGTTGAACAGTCCCGCGTCCCCGGGGTCGTACGCGTAGAACTTGAAGAGGAAGAGCGCCGACGCCGGCGGCAGCATCACCGGCAGGTAGACCAGGATCCGCAGGTACCCCTTGGCGTGGCGGAACTCGTTGAGCACGATCGCCACGAAGAACGGCACCGCGTACCCGAGCACGAGCGCCAGCAGGGTGAAGGAGAACGTGTTCTTCCAGGCCGTCCAGAAGCTGGGGTCGGCGATGATGCGGTGGTAGTTGTCCCAGCCGACCCAGGTGGTGACGCCGCGCCGGGTGCGCTGGAAGCTCATGACGATGCCGCGGATCATCGGGTACCAGGAGAAGAACGCGAAGCAGATCACCGCGCCGATCAGGAACGCGTGCCCGGTGAGGTTGTCCCGTACCTTGCGGCCGAGGCCGGTGCGCGGCGGCCCTGCCGGGTACGGCGACGGGGGGCGGCCCGGTTTCCTCCTGGTCCCCGGGACGGTGGTGAGCGCCAAGGCAACTCCTGCGTGAGTCGGTGACGAAGCGGTACGGCGCGGAGGGTGGGTGGGGGGCGCACGCGCGGCCCCCACCCCGGCGGATCAGCTCTCCGCGGCGAGGAGCTTGTTGACCTTGTCTTCGGCCGTCTTGAGCAGCGCGTCGATGTTCGCGTCGGGGTTCGTCAGCACCCCGGACATCGCGGCGTCGAGCACCGCGTAGATCGCCTGCGCGTTGCGGGGCTCACCCTTGATCGGGACCGGGTTCGCCTCGAAGATCGCGAAGTTGGTGGTGTCGACGTTCGCGTTCGCCTTGCGCAGCTCCAGCTCCTGCTTCTGGGCGTCGCTGCCGCCGGCGAAGAGCAGCGGCTGGGGCAGGCCCACCGGGTAGTTCTGCGGCTTGGCCCGGACGTAGTCGAACTGGCCCTTGCCCGGCGTCAGCTTCTGGTACGCGATCCACTTCAGACCGGCCTTGACCTGCTCGGGGGTGAGGCCCTTCTTGAAGAAGTAGCCCTCGCCGCCGCCGAGCGTGCCCTTCGCCTTGCCGTCCTGACCGGGCAGCGGGGCCATCGCCCAGTCCTGGAACTTGCCCTGGAACTGGCTGACGATCGCCTGGGTGGCGTCCGGCGCGCCGATGAACATGCCGACCTTGCCCGCGCCGGCGTTGGTCAGCAGGTCGCCCCACTGCAGCAGCTGGCGGTCGCCCATGCTGTTGTCGCCGTACCGCATGTCCTTGAGGTTCTGCAGGACCTGCCTGCCCATGGCGTTGTTGAAGTCGGCCTTCTTGCCGTCGGCGGTCAGCACCTGGCCGCCCTGCGAGTAGAGCAGGGCGGTGAAGTGCCAGCCGCCGGTGTTGCCGGCGCTGTACTCCGAGTAGCCGGAGACGCCGTTGCCGAGCGCGGCGATCTTCTTGGCGGCGGCGCGGACCTCGGGCCAGGTCTTGGGCGGGTTGTTCACGTCGAGCCCGGCCTGCTGGAACAGGACCTTGTTGTAGATCAGGCCCATCGAGTAGTTCTTCACCGGGACGGCGTAGAGCTTGCCGCCGTCGCTGAAGACCTCCTTGAGTGCCGGGTCGACGCTGTCCCAGGTCGGCACCGTGTCCTTGGTGGCGTACTGGGTGATGTCCATCGCCTGGCCGGAGTCGAGCACCTGCTGGAGATCGGTCATGTACCCGTAGAAGACGTCGGTGACGGTGCCACCGGCGAGGCGGGCGGTGAAGTCCGGCGGGTTGTTGCACTGCTCGCCGACGCTGACGCTCTTGACGACGATGTCGGGGTTCTGCCGCTGGAACTCGGCGACGTCGTCGTTCCAGTTCTTCAGCAGCTCTTTCTGGGAGCCGACCGGCTGGCAGTCGACGGTGATGGTGACCTTGCCGCCGGCATCGCTCGCGGCGTCGTCGCTCTTCGTGGAGCACGCCGTGAGGCTGAGCCCCAGGCCGGCCACGAGCGCCAACGCCGCAGCCTTCCGGTACTGCGGTACGGACATCTGTCCATCCCTTCGGGAACGAGTCTCTTCAGGACGTCGCCGACCTGCGGTGAACGCACCGCGGCACCGCCCTGTCAGTGATCTACGTCGATCGGGTGACCTGACCCCCGGTAGCTGCGTCGGGGTCAGCTGTGAGTGGAGTCACTGTAGCGAGACGGACTCATGTCGGCAAGGTTTAGATCGTTGGATGAAAGGACACGACTTTGAAACGGCAGATGTTGACAAGGCTGCAGGCGACGCCCGGATCATGGACTGTTCGCAGCATTCGGCTCGCACTCGTCCGCCGCCCCGCGCCGGAGCCTCCCGCCGGTCCGGGCAGCGTCCCGCCTGGTCAGCGCGGGGTCGAGCGGAGTGGGTCGGCCGGCACGCGGGGGTCAGCGGCGCAGACGGTGGCCGGCGGCCGGGCGGCGACCCGGACGGATCCGGGTCAACGGCCGGGGGCGGGCGCGGTGGAGCCCCGAACCACCAGTTCGGGCTCGAACAGCAGCTCGTCGTGCAGCACGCCGGCCCCCTCGATCTGGGTGACCAGCAGGTCCACCGCGGCCTGCCCCATCGTCTCGATCGGCTGCCGGACCGTGGTCAACGGCGGGTCGGTGCAGGTCATGAAGGCGGAATCGTCGAAGCCCACCACGGACACGTCGGTCGGCACCACCCGGCCCAGCCGCCGGGCGGCCCGGATGGCGCCCAGGGCCAGCACATCGCTGGCGCAGACGATGCCGGTCACGCCCCGCTCGACCAGCTTGCTCGCGGCGACCCGCGCCCCTTCCATCGAGAAGCTGGAGCGCTCGACGCAGTCCGTGTGGTCGGCCCAGCCTGCGACGTGGACCATCGCGTCGAGCTTGCGCCGGGAGGGCACGTGCCCCTCCGGGCCGAGCACCATGCCGATCCGCTCGTGCCCGAGCGACCGCAGGTGCCCGTACGCCTGCTCCACCGCCACCGCGTCGTCGGTGGAGACCCGGGGAAAGTCCAGCGCGTCGACGCCGGCGTTGACCAGCACGACCGGCAACCCCCGGTCGGTCAGCCGCCGGTAGTGGTCGTGCGGGGCGTCGGTCAGCGCGTACGAACCGCCGGCGAAGATGACGCCGGAGACCTGATGGTCGAGCAGCATCTCGACGTAGTCCGCCTCGGACACACCGCCGATGGTCCGGGCGCAGAGCGCGGGGGTGTAGCCGCGCTGGGCGAGCGACCCGGTCACCACCTCGGCCAGCGCCGGGAAGATCGGGTTCTGCAGCTCGGGGAGGACCAGCCCGACCAGGCGCGCCCGCTCCCCCCGCAGCTTGGTCGGCCGTTCGTAGCCCAGCACGTCCAGCGCGGTGAGCACGGCCGTGCGGGTGGACTCGGAGACGCCGCCACGACCGTTGAGGACCCGGCTCACGGTGGCCTCGCTGACGCCGGCCTTCCTCGCCACCTCGGTCAGTCGCTTCGTCACGCCGTGATGATACGGCACCGATCCTGCAAAAAATGAACCGCATCTTGACGTGTCACGTCACGGCCCGACCGCGCGGCCGACCCTCCGTCCCGGCGGGCGACCGGCCCCCGCGACGGCGCCGACCGGATTGCGGACCGCCAACGGCCCTGCAATTACTGCACAAACAGGTGCTTGAATGTCGACAGCGGTTCGAAATAACATCGCCGCAACCACCTCGCCTCGCTACCTGACATCCACCGCGGTCACGACGGGGGCTGCCCGCGGCGCCGATGACGGTCGTCGGGTCCCCGGAAGAAACGGATCACGCGATGTCTCGACTCACCACAGGACGGCCGGGCGGACCGGCACCCCGGCGGCCCGTCCAGGCGGCGGTCATGGCGGCGGTCATGGCGGCCACCGTGACCGGCGGGGCCGGGACGGCCCGGGCGGAGGACGGCTCCCCCGCGCGTCCCGCCCCGGTCGTGACCCGCGCCGCTCTCGACCCGTCGCTCGTCACGGGCCGGGGCGCCCAGGTCGCCTTCGTGGAGCAGGAGGCGGAGCACGCCACGACGAACGGCACGCTGATCGGCCCGGGGCGCGCGGCGTACACCCTGGCGTCGGAAGCCTCCGGCCGCCGGGCGGTGAGCCTCGCGCCCGGCCAGTTCGTCGAGTTCACCCTGCCCGCCGCGGCCAACGCGATCACCGTCCGGTACAGCATCCCGGACGCGCCCACCGGCGGCGGCATCACCGCCCCGCTGGACGTGTCGGTCGACCGACGGCACGCCCGGACCATGACGCTGACGTCGCAGTACGCCTGGCTGTACAACCAGTACCCGTTCTCCAACGACCCCACCGCCGGCCTGCTGCACCCCGACTGGTGGATCACCGAATGCTCCTGCGTCCCCGCCACCACCACCCCCGCCCCGACGATCACCACGCCGTTCCGCCCGCACCACTTCTACGACGAGCAACGCCTGCGGCTCGGCCGGACGTACCCGGCCGGCAGTGTGCTGCGGCTCGCGGTGCCGGCGGGAAGCGTCGCCCCGTGGACGGTCGTCGACCTGCTCGACTCGGAGCTGGTCGGCCCGCCGCGCGTCGTGCCGGTCGCGGCGAACGTGCTCGCGTTCGGCGCGGACCCGACCGGGCGGCGCGACTCCGCCGACGCCATCGACCGGGCGATCGCCTTCGCGCGGCGCGCGAAGCTGAAGGTCTACCTGCCGCCGGGGACGTACCAGGTGAACCGCCACATCATCGTCGACGACATCACCATCGAGGGCGCCGGCAACTGGTACACGATCATCAAGGGACGCGAGGTCGCGCTCGACACCCCGGCCCCCGACGGCTCGGTGCACACCGGGGTCGGCTTCTACGGCAAGCCGGCGTCGGCGGGCGGCAGCCGCAACGTGCACCTCTCCGGCTTCGCGATCGAGGGTGACGTCCGCGAGCGGATCGACACCGACCAGGTCAACGGCGTCGGCGGCGCCCTGAGCCACTCCAGCGTCCAGGGCCTCTACCTGCACCACACCAAGGTGGGGCTCTGGTTCGACGGGCCAATGAGCCACCTGCGGGTGACCGACAACGTCATCGTCGACCAGATCGCCGACGGCCTGAACTTCCACACCGGCGTCACCGACTCCGTGGTGCGGAACAACTTCGTCCGCAACACGGGCGACGACGCCCTGGCGATGTGGTCGGAGCGGATCGGCAACGCCCGCAACACCATCGACCACAACACCGTGCAGTCGCCGGTGCTGGCCAACGGCATCGCCCTCTACGGCGGCACGGACAACACGGTGTCGGGGAACCTGATCGCCGACCCGGTCCGCGAGGGCAGCGCCATCCAGGTCGGAGCCCGGTTCGGCGCCGAGGCGTTCACCGGGCAGCTCCGGATCACCGACAACACCACGGTCCGCGCCGGCACGTACGAGCTGAACTGGAACATCGGCCTCGGCGCCATCTGGTTCTACGCCCTGGACCGCAGCATCGACGCCGACATCCAGGTGGTCGGCGACCACTACCTGGACAACACCTACAACGCGATCATGCTGGTCAGCGACTGGCCGGTGAAGGACCGGTACTCGATCACGAACGTGCAGTTCCGGGACGTCCGGGTCGACGGGGCCGGGACCTCCGTGGTGAGCGCCCGTACGGCGGGCTCGGCCTCCTTCGCCGACGTCGACGCCCGCCACGTCGGGGCGGTCGGCGTCAACAACTGCGGCTCCTTCCACTTCACCCCCGCCGGTTCCGAGTTCCGCCTGACCGATCTCGGCGGCAACGACGGCGGTTGGCTCGCCCCCTGGCTGCTGCCCAACACCATCACCTGCGACGACCGGCCGCCGGTGGTGACGCCGCCGCCACCGTCCAGCTGGTGACCGCCGGCCCGGTCCCTGCGTCCACCTGCTCCTGCCCCGGCTGACCCGCGAGCGGCGCCGGTCGGAATCCCCGGATTCCGACCGGC
>NZ_JBPQTL010000084.1:0-24920 GCF_051386295.1 Micromonospora sp. URMC 105
AACGCTACGTCGCCCGGGAGATCTACCGACGCCTGGAAACCGCACCCCAAACACTTGACGCGGCATAGGAGCGTCGCCGCCGACCCACGAGGAGGGGCCGTTCCGCCCGGAACGGCCCCTCTTCGCGTCTCCTGCTTGCATGATCGACGTTCTTCACACGCCGGAAACAACCCGTCACGCGCCGGAAATCGAGCGGTGTCGGTGAAGGAAACAGGCGGCGGCGAAGCTTCCCGCCAACCGGCTGACGGGCGATGCTGCCAGGTTCCAGTCGGATGGGAGGACTTCCACACCGAGAGGAGGCAGCGTGGAGATCAACACCGGCAACACCGCCTGGTTGCTCCTGTCGTCTGCGCTCGTGCTGCTCATGACGCCGGGGCTGGCCCTGTTCTACGGGGGGCTCAACCGGTCCAAGGGCGTACTCAACATGATGATGATGAGCTTCTCCGCGATCGGGCTCATCTCCGTTCTCTGGGTCATCTACGGCTTCACCCTCGCGTTCGGCACCAACGACAACGCGGGCGTCAACAACGTGATCGGCAGCTTCACCCAGTACCTCGGCACCGAGACCGACTTCATCGGCGAGGAGTGGCTCTTCCTCGGCGCGGGCACGGGCATCCCCACGTACGTCTTCCTGGTCTTCCAGATGATGTTCGCGGTCATCACGGTGGCCCTGATCAGCGGCGCGGTCTCCGACCGGCTCAAGTTCTCCGGCTGGCTGCTCTTCGCCTTCGCCTGGTTCACCCTGGTCTACGTCCCGGTCGCGCACTGGGTCTGGGGTGGCGGCTTCATCGGCGCCAAGATCAAGGCGCTGGACTTCGCCGGTGGCACCGCGGTCCACATCAACGCCGGCGCCGCCGCGCTCGGCCTGGTGCTGGTGCTCGGCAAGCGGCTCGGCTGGCCCCGGGAGAGCTTCAAGCCGCACAACGTCCCGCTGGTCGCGCTCGGCGCCGGCCTGCTCTGGTTCGGCTGGTTCGGCTTCAACGCCGGCTCCGAGCTGACCGTCGACGGCACCACCGCCGTCGCCTTCGTCAACACCCAGGTCGCCACGGCCGCCGGCCTGGTCGGCTGGATCATCGTCGAGTGGCTGCGCAACGGCAAGCCCACCCTGGTCGGCGCCTCCTCCGGCGCCGTCGCCGGCCTGGTCGCCATCACCCCGGCCTGCGGCTTCATCGCCCCGCTACCGGCGGTGCTGCTCGGTCTGGTGGCCGGCGCGGTCTGCGCGGTGGCGGTCGGCCTGAAGTACAAGCTCGGCTTCGACGACTCGCTCGACGTGGTCGGCGTGCACTTCGTCGCCGGCTGGATCGGTTCGCTCTCCATCGGCTTCTTCGCCACCCTCCAGGTCAACTCGGCCATCGAGGGCCTGGGCGGCAGCGAGGGCCTGTTCTACGGCGGCGGGCTGACCCAGCTCGGCCGCCAGGCGCTGGCCAGCGGCATCGTCTCGGTCTACTCCTTCGCGGTGGCCGTGGTCCTCGCGCTGGCGGTCAAGGCGCTGATCGGGCTCCGCTCCGACGCCGAGGACGAGGTCGCCGGCATCGACGTGGCCGAGCACGCCGAGAGCGCGTACGACCTGTCGCCGACCACCGGCAGCGCCGGCGGTGGGGCGTTCGCGATGGCCGGGCTAACCCCGGGCGCCGCGAAGCCGGGCCCGGACGCCGCCGGTGAGCCGGCCACCGAGCCGGTCAGCGAGAAGGTCGCCGGTTAACGTTCCAGGGATGGAGGGGTTGGACATGAAGCTGGTGACCGCGGTCATCAAGCCGTACCAGCTGGACGCGGTGAAGGAGGCCCTGCACGCCCTCGGCGTGGCCGGCCTGACCGTCAGCGAGGTCCAGGGGTACGGACGGCAGAAGGGGCACACCGAGGTCTACCGGGGTGCCGAGTACACGGTCGAGTTCCTGCCCAAGATCCGGGTCGAGGTGCTCACCGACGAGATGGACGTCGACAAGATCGTGGACGCGATCGTCGCCGCCGCCCGGACCGGCAAGATCGGCGACGGCAAGGTCTGGGTCACCGGGGTCGAGGAGGTCGTCCGCGTCCGCACCGGCGAGCGCGGCCTCGACGCCCTCTAGGAGCCACCATGACCTCGTTGATCAAGAGGAATGCGTCGGGAAACGCCGACAACGGTGACGCAAACCTCTTGATCAACGAGGTCGGTGGCATCGGGGAGGCGGCGCGGCGGGAGCGGGCGGCGGGGTTCGACGCCTGGCTCGGGTCGCTGCTGCCGGGGCGGGACGGGATCGCGCTGGTCGCGGTCGGCGGGCTGGGGCGGCGACAGTGCGCGCCGCACGGCGACCTCGACCTGGTGCTGCTGCACGCCGGGGTTCCCGGCATCGACGAGCTCGCCGCGTCGCTGTGGTACCCCGTCTGGGACGCCGGGGTCCGGCTGGACCACTCCGTACGTACCCTCGCCGAGGCGCTGTCGGTGGCCCAGGACGACGTCAAGGTCGCTCTCGCGCTGCTCGACGCACGTTTCGTCGCCGGTGACCGGGCGCTGGCCGACACCCTCGCCCGCACCGCCGCCGACCACTGGCGGCGCACCGCCGTCCGCCGGCTCCCCGCCCTGCGGGAGATCACCGAGAGTCGCTGGCGTACCCACGGTGAACTGGCCTTCCTGCTCGAAGGTGACCTCAAGGAGGCCGCCGGCGGCCTGCGCGACGTGGGCCTGCTGCGGGCCATCGCCACCGCCGGCATCACCGACGCGCTGCGCCCCGCCGTCCGTGCCGCGCACCTGCGCCTGCTGGACACCCGCGACGCCCTGCACCAGCAGGTCGGCCGCCGGGCCGACCGGCTGCTCGCCCAGGAACGCGACGGCGTGGCCGGGCTGCTCGGCCTGCGCCAGACCCCGCCCGGCGGGTCCGACGACGCGCAGCGGCCTGGCGGCGTCAGCGACGGGGACGTCCTGCTGCGCCGGGTCGCGGGCGACGCCCGCACCATCAGCCACGCCCTGGACGACGCCTGGCGCGCCGCCGACCGGCTGCGCTCCGGCCGCCGCCGGGGCGGCGACGGGCGCCCCGTCCGCCGGCCCGTCGCCCGGGACGTCGTCGAACACGACGGGGAGCTGGTGCTCGCCCGCACCGCCATCGGCGCCCGCCCCGACCCGAGCCTGTCGCTGCGCATCGCCGCCGCCGCGGCCACCACCCGGCTGCCGATCGCCCGGGCCACCTGCGAGTGGCTCGCCGCGTACTGCCCGCCGCTGCCCGCGCCCTGGCCGCCGGCCGCCCGCGCCGCGCTGATCACCCTGCTCGGCGCCGGTCCCGGCCTGGTGCCCGCCTGGGAGACCTGCGACCGGTACGGCCTGATCGACGGCTGGCTGCCGGAGTGGACCCGGCTGCGCAGCCTGCCCCAGCACAACCCGGTGCACCGGTTCACCCTCGACCGGCACCTGGTGCAGACCGCGTACGAGGCGAGCCGGCACACCCGCGACGTGGAGCGCCCCGACCTGCTGCTGCTCGGCGCCTTCCTGCACGACATCGGCAAGGGACTCCCCGGCGACCACAGCACCGTCGGCGCGCCGCTGGCCGAGGCGGTGGCCGCCCGGATCGGCCTGCCCGCGTCCGAGGTAGCGCTGATCGGCACGCTGGTCCGGCTGCACCTGCTCCTGCCCGACGTGGCCACCCGCCGCGACCTCGACGACCCGGTGACCATCGCCCGCGTCGCCGAGCGGGTCGGCGACACCACCACGCTGGAGCTGCTGCACGCCCTGGTCCGCGCCGACGCGGCGGCCACCGGGCCGGCCGCCTGGTCGGACTGGAAGGGACGGCTGGTCGCCGAACTGGTCGCCCGGGTGCGGACCGCGCTGGACACCGGCGCCCTGCCCGCGCCCCCGGCCCCGGACCCGGCGCTGGTGGCGGGGCCGCTGCCGGTCGTACACCTGGCGGAGGACCGGGTGTCGGTGGCCGCGGCGGACCGGCGTGGCCTGCTCGCGACGGTGGCCGGGTGCCTGGCCCTGCACCGGCTGGAGGTGATCTCCGCGGACGCCTCCACGGTCGACGGCCGGGCCCTGGTCGAGTGCCGGGTGCAGCCGCGCTACGGGCTCGCGCCCGACCCGATCGCGCTCCGCACCGACCTGCGTCGCGCGGTCGACGGGGACGTTTCGGTCACCCAGCGGCTGCGCGGCCGGGCCCTCGCGGGGCGGGGTGAGGGGGCCGCGCCGCGGGTGGTCTGGCACCGGGAGGCGGCCACCGACGCGGTGCTGCTGGAGCTGCGCGCCGCCGACGCCGCCGGCCTGCTCTACCGGGTCACCTGCGCCCTCGACGAGGCCGGCGCCCAGGTCCGCGCGGCCCGGATCTCCACCCTCGGCGGTGACGTGGTGGACGCGTTCTACCTGGTCGGCGGCTGGCCCGACGACGCCGAGCGGGCCCGGCTCGAAGCCGCCGTGCTGGCCGCCGTCTGACCCGGCCCGCCGGCCGCCGGGTACGTCCCGCAGCGTAGGCGCGACGCCGCGCCCGGACGGACGACCGAGCCGTTCCGCCGGGGCAGAATGACCGGCATGCGCCTGCGGGACCAGCCCGGCGGCCGACGCCGGGAGGCGGCGGCCGACCTGGCGCTGGCCGTGCTCCTGCTGCTGCTCGGGCTGCTCGCCACCGGCCCGGCCGGTCGCAACCAGCCCGGCGCCATGCCGGTCGACGCCGGCTGCCTGGCCCTGGTCGCGGTCGCCGCCCTCGCGCTGGCCGGGCGCCGCCTCGCCCCCCGCGCCACCCTCGCCGTGGTCGCCGCCGCCGTCTCCACCTACCTGGTGCTCGGCTACCCGTACGGGCCGGTGCTGCTGACCTTCCTGGTCGCCGTCTACACGGTGGCGGTCCGGCTGCCGATCCGGCCGGCCGCCGTCGCGGGGGCGGCGGCGCTCGTGGTGATCCTGGTGCACGTCTTCTGGTCCCGGGGCGCCGCGCCCGGGCTGTCCGGGGTGCTGCCCGGCTCGGCCTGGGTGGTCGTACCGTTCGCGCTGGGGGTGGCGGTGCGGACCAACCGGGAGGCCGTCACCCGGGCCCGCGCCGAGCAGGCCCGCCGGCAGGCCGACGAGGAGCGGCTGCGCATCGCCCAGGAGGTGCACGACGTGGTCGGACACGGGCTCGCGGCGATCAGCATGCAGGCCGACATCGCGCTGCACCTGATGCCGAAGCGCCCCGAGCAGGCCGAGGTGGCGCTGACCGCGATCAGCCGGACCAGCCGGGAGGCGCTCGACGAACTGCGGGTCACCCTCGGGGCGGTCCGGCGGGGCACCGAGCGCGGGCCGGTGCCCGGGCTGGCCCGGCTCGACGCCCTGCGGGACCGGCTGGCCGGGGCGGGCCTCGCCGTCGACCTGCGGGTGACCGGCGAGCCCCGGCCACTGCCCGCCGCCGTGGACCTGGCCGCGTACCGGGTGGTGCAGGAGGCGCTGACCAACGTGCTGCGGCACGCCCGGGTGACCGCCGCGCGGGTGACCGTCGACTACGGCGGGGAGGAGCTGGTCGTGGAGGTGACCGACCGGGGCGTGGGCGGGGCCGGCGGGGCGGGGCACGGGCTGGCCGGGATGCGGGAGCGGGTCACCGCGCTGGGCGGCGCGCTGACCGCCGGCCCCGGCCCCGACGGCGGCTTCCGGGTCTGCGCCCGCCTGCCGGTGGCGGCGCGAGCATGATCCGGGTGGTGGTCGCCGACGACCAGGACCTGGTCCGGATCGGGCTGCGCGCCCTGATCGAGAGCGAGGACGACCTCACCCTGGCCGGCGAGGCCGCCGACGGGCTGCGCGCGGTGGCGCTGGCCCGGGAGGTACGCCCCGACGTGGCGCTGATGGACGTCCGGATGCCCGGGGTGGACGGCATCGAGGCCACCCGCCGGATCGTCGCCGACCCGGAGCTGGCCGGTACCCGGGTGATCGTGCTGACCACCTTCGAGCTGGACGAGTACGTCTTCGACGCGCTGCGGCACGGGGCGAGCGGCTTCCTCACCAAGGACACCCCGCCCGCCGAGCTGCTGCGGGCGGTCCGCCTCGTCGCCGAGGGCGAGGCGCTGCTCTCGCCGTCGGTGACAAGGCGGGTGGTGCGGGAGTTCGCCACCCGGCCGGCCCGGGTGCCCCGCCCGCACCCCCGGCTGGACACCCTCACCGAGCGGGAGCGCGAGGTGGTGGGGCTGGTCGGCGAGGGGCTGAGCAACGCCGAAATCGCCGACCGGCTGGTGGTCAGCCCGGCGACCGCGCGTACCCACGTCAGCCGGGCCATGGTCAAGCTGGCCGCCCGGGACCGGGCCCAACTGGTGGTCTTCGCGTACCAGTCGGGGTTGGTCTCGGGCTAGGTGTACTGCCCGCCAGGCCGTTCGGCGCGACGACGGGTGATCGCCGACTCCTGCAGGTCGAGGGTGTCGATGGTCAACGCCTCGGCGGCCGTCACCAACAACTCGTCTGCTCGTCGAAGAGGCGGCCAGGCGGAGCCGCGAGCGCGCCGCTGCGGCCCTGGCCGGGCTGGGCGACACACGTGCCTACGTAGACAAGAGCAAGGCGTCTGCGGCAGCCTGACCCGGCACGGACGAACGACCGGACCTGGAGGTCTGGGCCGTTCCCTGTCCCCGCTAGCCGTTCTCTTTGACGTACACCCCGGCACCGGGCAGCGAGTCCGTGAGTCCCTGCATCTTCAAGATCAGAAACACTCGGTCGGCAACGAAACTGGACACCTTGTAGTGCTCGCACAGCTCGGCCCGGCTGGGCAGGCGTGAGCCGGGCGGAAACTCCCCGGACTTGATCCGGTTCGTCATGTCCTCGGCTACGCGTTGGTAGGCGTACTGCGGTGGCACTGGTGGTTCCCTCCGGTCGGCATCTCCTACTCAATCACCCATGGCGAGAGCTTGACTAGCAATGGATAGCCATGGCAGGTTTCATGACGGGTCCCTCCGGTCGGCAACCAACGGGACCTCGGATAGCGGTCCGGGCACCTGATCGGGGATCGGTGCCCGGACCTGCTCCTCTCTGGAGGTGGAGCCGTGCCGATGGATGACGGACCTATCACGCCTGCCCTGGTGCTCTGGACGGCCAAGCGGGTGATCACGGCGCACCGGGAGCAGTCGAGCAAGCACCGGGCCACGGGGCGCTGCGGGCAGTGCCGGGGCGACGGGTGCGACATGCTGACGTGGGCCCGGGGCGTGGTCCGGGAGCACCGGCGTGACATCGGTAAGGGCGTCGGCCTGCGGGAACGGAAGGGCGGCGTGGAGCGGGACCGGCCCGGCTGACGGGTGGACGTCGCCGGCGCCTCCCTCGCCGTGGCACTGCTCGCCTTCGGGCTGTCAGTCACCGTGGGTGCCGCGGACGGCTAGGCGCCTCTCTTCATGCGGCGAGGGTCAGCGCCTGGGCGCCTTCTGCGGGTGGGCGGCGAGCCACTCCTGGATGGTGTCGTCCCGCACCGCGGCGAACATCTCCTTCGCCTTGGCGTCGTCGAGCTTGACGGCCGATCCGGCGTGCGTCCTCAGGTTGGCGCTGGTGTACGGGACCGTGGCGAACTTGATGTTCGCGGGCTTGATGCCCTTGGCGGTCAGCGCCAGTTCCTTCAGGTCGAGGTTTTTGTCGATGGTCAGCGACTCGGCGGCGGTCAGCAGCAGTTCGTCCAGCTTCAACGGGTTGGTCAGCATGCCCTCGGCAGAGGCCTTCTCCGCGATGGCCTTGACGACCAGCTGCTGGTCGTGGATGCGTCCGAAGTCGCCGCCGGGCACGTTCTTACGCTGGCGCATGAACTCCTCCGCCTCCGTCCCGTCGAGCTGGTGGCAACCCTTCTCCCAGACCTTCTCGGAGAAGGTCGACCGCACCGTGTACGGGATGCAGACCTGGACGCCGTCGACCGCGTCGACCATCTTGTTGATGCTGGCGAAGTTGGCGATCAGCGCACCGTCGAGCCGCACGCCGGTCAGCTTGGTGATGGTCTTCGCCGCGTGCGGCGCGCCGCCGAAGGCGAACGCGGCGTTGAGCTTGTTCATGCCGCCGTTCCAGCCCTCCGCCGGCGGCACGTTGACGTAGCTGTCGCGGGGGATCGAGACGATGGTGGCCCGGTCCAGGTTCTTGCTGAGGTGCACCAGCATGATGGTGTCCGACCGCTGCCCCGCATAGCGCCCCTCGTCGGCCTCGCCCTCGCGCGAGTCGGTGCCGAGGAGCAGCAGGTTGAGCGGGCCGCTCTTCCAGCGCTGCTCGTCCTTGGGCTCGGCCGCCCCGCCGAGGAGGTCCTCGTGCTTGGCCTTGCCCTCGTAGCGGTTGACCAGGGTGAACGCTCCGACGCCGCCGCACGCCGCGGCCACGAGCACCACGGCGAGCAGGACGATCAGGCTCTTCTGCCAGCGCTTCAACGCGCGGTATCCCTTCGCCCGCGGAGGCTCGGGCGACATGGCTGCGGTCGACGCGTCGTACATCTGATCCTCAATTTTGGGTTTCTGCTGGTAAGCGGCTTCTGATCCAACCGGCAATTACCGGTGTTCTCAAGCTCGGAGCCCAGTGCTGACCAGCACACCGGGCATGGCCGACTGATGGGGCGGCGCAGGAAGGGCCGAACGCCTTTCTTAATCAGCCGATCGGACCATGGGTGTGGTGCTTGCTGAAGCAAATTTTTAAAGCATGCAAAGGCCGCCAAAACGGGCAACCGATGTCCATTAATATGGGCATTCGTGCCTTATGAGCTCCCGATGTAACGTTTTGCGGCGGTTGACAGGCGTATCGCGATGCGGTGTTCTGGCCCGCGTTCTCAGGCCGTGATGATCACTGCCGCACGCCCCGGTCAGTGACTCTGCGGCTCGAGGCGTGCTTCCAGACCACCGAAACCGGAGGTGCCGGGTGGATACCGCCACGCCACACGAAGGGACTCCCAGCCCTTCCGCCCCCTGTGGCGGGATGACGTCCACACCGCCCGGCCGGGCCGGCACACGAGCGAGAACCGGTAAGCGATCATGACGACGAACGCCCTGCCGCATCACGGGCTTCCGACCCCCACGGCGCTGGCCGGCAAGTCCGTCGCCCTCGTCCACGAGTGGTTCAGTGCGACGGGCGGCTCGGAGCAGGTCTACCTCCGCATGGCCGAGGTCGTACCGCATGCCCGGCGGTTCGTGCTCTGGAAGGAGCACGACGTGGTCGAGGATGGCGAGGGCATGCAGGAGTCTTGGATGTCCCGCACCCCGCTGCGGCGGAGCAAGGCCCTCGCGCTGCCGTTCATGCCGCTCGCCTGGCGGACGCTGACCCGCGAGAATTTCGAGGTCGTGGTGTCGTCGAGCCACGCCTTCGCCCACACCGTCAAGCTCGGCTCGGCTGAGACGAAGCACTTCGCCTACGTCCATTCGCCGGCGCGCTACGTCTGGAGCCCCGATCTGGACGGACGCGGATCCTCCACCGCGCTGGCCTTCGCCCGCAAAGCGCTGCAAGCTGGCGACACCCGGCTCAGCCGGCACGTCGACAGCTACGCCGCGAACTCCCGCGAGGTCCGCGACAGGATCCACCGGTTCTGGGGGCGGGACTCGCGCATCATTCACCCTCCGGTCGAGGTGGGGTTCTACGCGGCGGCGCCGGCGGAGGTGCGCAGCCAGGAGCGGCGCTACCTGCTGGGCGTGGGCCGGTGGATCACCTACAAGAGATTCGACCTGATGATCGAGGTGGCCGCCGAGGCGAACCTGCCGCTGATCATCGCCGGATCGGGCCCTGAGGAGCAGAATCTCCGCCGCTTGGCGGAGAAGAGCCCGGCATCCGTCACCTTCGAGGTGCGGCCCAGCAACGATCGCCTACGCGAGCTGTACTGGGGGGCCGTCGCCCTGCTCTACCCGACCCATGAGGACTTCGGCATTGTGCCGGTCGAGGCGCAGGTGTGCGGTACCCCGGTGGTCGGGCTGGCTCGGGGCGGCCTGCTGGATACCGTGGTCGACGGCAGCACCGGTTTCCTGATTGACTCGCTCGACGCTCGGCGCCTGGCCGCCGCGGTCGAGCACGTCGGCCAACTGGATGTGGGAGATATCCGGGCGAACGCGGACCGGTTCTCGACCGCGGCGTTCCAGGCCAATATCAGCGACTGGCTCTCGGAATGCCAGTAACGGGGAGGTTCGGTCTGATGAATGGTGCGGGTACGCGGTGAAGGTGTTCCACATCGATCACACCTCGCAGCCAGGTGGCGCTGAACTCGCGCTGCTGCGGCTCGTTGACCAGGATTGTCCCTGGACTCCGTCGCTGATGTCCCCCGCGTCTCCAGGCATTTTCGCGAGGTTGGCGGCGAGGGAAGTACCCGTGGCATCACCACAACCGCCGTTGCCAACCGGCGGGACTCGGACCCGCAGCGTGGCCCGACACTTCGCGTACATGCTCGCGCTGGGCAGGCACGCCCGTGCCCTCTCAAACAACAAGCACTTCCGCGATGCTGACCTCATCCACGCCAACACCGCTGCCGCGGCGATCATCGCTGCCCCGGCGGCGGCAAAGCACAGGATCCCGATGGTCGTGCACATCCGCGACATGGTTTCGCCGTCGGCCCTCGGTCGCGCGGGCTTCGAGGCGTTCACGAAGCTCGCACTGCCGAAGGCGAGTGGCCTGATCGCCAACTCGCAGGCCACTCTGTCGTCCGCCCTCCCGTTCGTCCCGGACGCTCTGCCAAGGGCCGTACTGCAAAGTCCGGTGGGAATCAACAGCAAAAGCATCCCGACCCCGGTACCCGAGGTGCGCACCATCGGCATGGTGGGCCGCCTTCAGCACTGGAAGGGACAGCACGTCTTCCTCGAAGCGTTCGCCTTGGCGTGCGGTGACGCTCCGATGCGCGCTGTGATCGCCGGTGCCCCGCTCTTCGGCGAAACCGAGTACGCCGAGGCGTTGCAGCGACTGGCGGCACGCCTTGGCATCGAGGAGAAGGTGGACTTCCTCGGTCACGTCGAGGACGTGAACGCCCTCCTCGACTCCCTGGACGTCTTGGTGCACGCCTCGATACGCCCTGAACCCATGGGACAGACGGTGCTGCAGGCGCTCGCCAAGGCCAAGCCTCTGATCGCCACCGAGGGGGGCGGCCCGAGCGAGTGGTTGATCACGGGTGTCAACGGGCTGCTCGTCAAACCGAACGATCCGATGGCCCTCGCTGATGCGCTAGTGGCGCTGGTTGGATCCCAGGACCTGCGGCGACGCGTCTCCCATGGCGCCGCCGAGACCCGGCTGATGACCGACGCGGAGTGCGCGGAGGCCCACAAGGAGTTTTTCCGCCAGGTTCTGTCGAACTCAGGAAGCCCCGTGGGTGCCTCGTGAGTTTCCACAGCAACAATCTGGAAGTCGTCTACTTCTCCTCGAAGCGAATTGCATCGGAGCAATGAACCCCCCGATGAAACCCTTCGACGTCGCAGACCTGCCGTCGGTCAGAAGTGGAAACGGAATCTACAAGAGGTGCTGCAACACGGTGATACGGGGGTCAGTGCGTTGATGGTCGGCGAGCCAGACATTCAGAGAATCCATATCGGGACGAAGGCGGATATTCATTCCCCCGGCGGCCTGCATGGCGTAATTAGGGGCCTCTCCGCAGCGCAAGCGTCACTTGGCTTAAAGGTCTCCGTTATCCACGACATATCAAGTGCCGAAAAATACCAGACGCTAAGGGTCTCGCCGGCAGTCAGTGGACAAGATCTCTCTCGGCCCGAACAGGGGTTAGCAGACGGACCGCCCCTGCATGAGTATCACTTTGCGCAGACGGCCGCCATCATGCTACCTGCAAGAGGCGTCTCCGATCACCGCTCCGTATTTCACTTTCATGGTCCTTGGTTCAGTGAGAGTCGGGTGCAGGGCCAGTCGCTAGCCCGGGTGATGGCGAAACTTGTCGTCGAGTGGCGCGCGTATCGCCGATTCGCCGCATTCACCGTGCATTCCGAGGCGTTTCGGCAGGTGCTGCTTACCAAATTTCGGATCCCAGAGGAGAAGGTCGCCCTCATCTACCCAGGCGTCGACACGACCTTCTTCACGCCCCAGAACCGAGCCGTTGCGCGAGAAGCGCTCGATCTGCCTGCCGACGCTTTCATCGTAGGATCCCTTCGGAGGCTGGTGCCGCGGATGGGTCTGGACGTTCTGCTGAGGGCAGCAGCTGATCACCCGAACGTATTTGTGGCGATTGCGGGTGATGGGCCGGAGCGTAGCCGACTCAGCGACCTGGCACGCGAGCTTGGGATGTCGCACAGGGTGCGTCTCCTGGGTCGGCTTGACCAGGATATGCTGCCCCACTTCTACAGTGCACTAGACTGCAGCATCATCCCCTCTCGGGCCCTCGAAGGCTTTGGGCTTGTTGCGCTCGAAGCGCTAAGTTGCGGAACCCCCGTTATTGCGTCTGATGTGGGCGGCTTGCCAGAGGCCCTTGGGGCCTTGGCGAATGAATGGGTCTTCCCCGTCGGTGACATCGCTCGCTTGTCTGAATTGATCGGTCGGGTTCAGGAGCAGCCGCCCTCCGGTGCGGTGCTTCGCCGATACGCCGAGTCCCGCTCGTGGCGACAATGCGCCTTGGAGATGGAGGCGTGGTTTGCCACGGTCGGGGACTGAACAACGAGTGCGAGAATCGATGACGGGTGGCTGTGAATGACCGGTACACGAGTCTTGTTTGTCGGAGACCTGTGGAAGGGCAGTAACGCGAAGTCCCTTGCAGACGGGTTTGCAGCGTGTGGTGCGGAGGTCGTCTGTGTTGACACGACCGGCGTGGGATCACCTTCGCTCGGCTCGGCGGAGTGGTTCTACAAGCGTGTAAAGGGCCGGAGGGCGCCCTGGTTGCTCGAGCGGGTGCACAGCCAGATCCGGGCCCTTGCCGAAGCCTTCAAGCCACAGGTCATCGTCTGCTTCAAGTCGATACACCTAGACCAAGGTCTTCTCCTAGGGCTCCCTGGGCGGCCATTAACAGTTCACTATAGTCCGGACGACGTCTCTAATCCGACAAATACGACGCCGGCCTACCTGGCCGCTGAGTCGGGCTGGGACCTGGTCGTGACCACCAAACGCCACAACGTCCCTGAACTCCTGGCCAGAGGCGTCAGTAACGTTGAGTTCGTGTTCAGCGCATATGATCCCGCCTGGCATCACATCAGCTATCGGCGCTCGCCCCGCAAATGGTCCATCGGCTTTGTTGGCAATTACCGGCCGGACCGAGTCGAGATTTTCCGGACCTTGGGATCTGAGTTTCCTGACCAGTGCGCCATTTATGGGCCCTACTGGCGGCGTCAACTACCTCGAGGAATCCCGGGCGTCCACCTGTCTGGCGCTCGCTACGCTGAGGATTTCTCCACCACCGTATCAGAGATTGTGGCCAATCTGGTCCTGCTGAACTCGGACAACCGCGATACGCACACTTGCCGCAGTTTCGAAGTGCCCGCAGCGGGAGGCCTCTTCGTCGGCGAGAAGACGCATGAGCACGAGGAGCTCCTGACCGACGAGAAGGAGTGCTTCCTCTTCTCCTCAGAGCAGGACCTGATCGAGATTCTCCATCGGATACGTCGCTTCCCGGAGACAGCTCAGCAAATAGCGGCGGCGGGTCATCGTCGTGTGACGACATCCGGTCACACCTACGCTGACCGGGCGCGTCAGATCATGCAGAGACTCGACCTGGAATGAAGAGCAGCGTCGTGAGTGGTCACCCCTGCGGGCCGGGCCAGGTCTTCCAATCCGCTGGCGCCGTCCCTGATCGGCTTGCCTTCGATAGCGATGACCTTGTCGTCATGCGAAGGCATCCAGAGGTAGAGGCTGGCTAGGTGAGGAAGAAGTTGCTGGCCCTGTCAGAGCGTGGGGTACCGGGGCGGCGATCGAAAATTGGCCGGTCGGTCCGCGATGCCTCCATTCTGGCGGTCACCCAGTACGGTCAGTTCTTGGTAACGCTCCTGTCCGTGCCATTCATGGCGCGTGCGCTCGGCACGTCGGGTCTGGGCTATGCGGCGGTCGCGACCTCGGCATATTTCATCGGCTCAGTCCTCGTGGACTTTGGGCTCTCCTTCCCGCTCGCTGCACAGCTAGTAGCGCGAGGCGATCGGGGATCTGTGCTGCGGCGTCGGTATTCACGGCTGCGGGTCACAATCTTTGCAGGAATCGTCGTACTGGCGGTCGCCACGCACCTGCTCACGACGTCGTTCGGCCTTCGCATGGCGGTGCTGGGACTGTGCGCCGGTGGCGCCTCGTCTTTACCGGACACGTGGATCCTCATGGCGCGCGGCCAGTTCTGGCGCTTCGCCCTATCCGAGTGGTCAGGGCGGCTGGCGTACGTCGGCCTTCTAGTAGTCGGCATTAGCGGACACCCGTCCCCAACCTGGGTCCCGGCGTCCTTGCTACTGGGGTCTCTGACGAATGCTGCTGTTTCTCGTGGATTGGTCTACTGGGGCTGCAAGCGACAGGATACGGATGCACCGAGCTTGACTGTTAGAGAGATGGTAGCCCTTGGCGCCCCAGCGCTAACCGGCCGGATTCTCTCCACTGCCTATAGCCAGGGTGCCCCGCTATTCTATGCTGTTGCCCTGAACGCTGCGTCTGTGGGAATCTTCTCTGCCAGCGATAGGGTAGTCCGAGCGGCGCAAGCATTGTCTTATCCCATGACGGTGGCATTGTTCCCTCGGCTTTCGACGGAGCAACGGAATGTTGCCTTGCTGGCGTCAAAGGCGAGGCGCTATGCCATGCTGGCCTCTACGCTTGCAATGGTCGGATCAGGGCTGCTGATTCTGTTGGCACCGCTTGTCTGTAACTTGCTTTACGGGCCTTCGTACTCCGACGCCATCGACATTATGCGCATACAGGCGCTGCTGCTGCCGTTTGCCGTTGCGAACGCGATGCTGGCAACCAACTTCTTCAACATTGTCGGTGACACGAAAGCAACACTCATAACCACAGTCTTCGGCCTGATCGTGACGCTGCTGTCTCTGATCTGCGCCCAGTTCACGCAGAGCCTGCATGTCTTGGCTGCCGGCTCGGTGTTGGCGGAGGTGGTCGTCTTGGCGCTTTCGTGGGCCAGAATCACTTCTTCGGTCGGAATTGCCGCGGTGGGGGAGCACGGGAGTGACGCGCCGTCGGCGCGGGTCGTAGACGACGAGCCCGCCCAATCAGGCCGTTGGTCTCGGTGATATGACGTACCTGTTGATCGTGCTCGTAGCGGTTGTCCTGTGTGCACAGTTCGTATTCGCGGCGGCCATGCCGGAACCGCTGACGACTGTCCTGCGCATCCAAGCGGTCTATTGGTTTCTCGGGTACGTCTTTCGGCCAATGGTCTTGGTGATCGCGTCGCCGGTGCCCGTACAGAACGACTCTGTGGCAGATCATCGACTTGCCTACGGGGGTTATGAAACCAACCTCCATCAAGTGCTGATACCCATTCTGCTGGGCCAAGTAGTCTTCTTAGCCGCTGCCCTCACGCTTGGCCGCAGGTTCCGGTCACAATTTCAGAAGGCCGAGGTCTCGCCGGCACTCGTACTAGTGGTCTTCATGTTGCTGCTGGGCGCGCGACTCGGGTGGCTTGCTGGGGTTCGCTCCTCAGTGGTTGACACCCTGTTGGGGCTTGCGCCGATCGCCATCGGGATGGCCTTGGTGCCGACACATCCACGACGGCGACTCGTTCTTTTGGTCGGGCTGCTATTGCTGACCGAAGGCGCTTGGTCTGTGCTATTTGCGTCTAAGACCCCTATTCTGTCCCTCCTTATATGCCTTCTGGTCTTAGCGGCGTCCCGCAGTTGGCGTCCAAAGCCTAAGCACCTCGTGGCTGCAGCAGTGGCTATTCCGGTGTTTGTGCTAGGGTTTTCGGCGCTCCAGTCAGTCAAGCAGAGCGTTGACGTGCGGTCGGATCTTCAAGCTGTGGACGCTCGGTATCCTCCATATGTGCAACCGGCAATGTCGATTGTCAGGCGGTTCGATCTATTTGCTGCTGTGACGGACTCAATGTACGTGGAGGGTAGGTGGATGTCCTCCGGCGAGGCTGTGGGCCAAGCGGCGTCGTCGTTCGTCCCGAGGCCGCTCAACCAGGGTAAGACGCTTTCGGCCGGCGAACGCTGGGCTGTGGAGGTGCGAAAGCTGTCGAAGCCTTCGCGTGGCGGGGTTTCGCTGGCGGAAGGACCTGTGGCAGAGGGCAATGCGATCGCGGGTCTACCTGGCGTCGCAGCTGAGTGTTTTTTGCTGGCTGCAATAACCGTATTCGGTGCTCGGGCCCTTGCGATGGGCCGAACTTTCGCATTCTCGATTGCGTGCACCCTGATATTTCTTCCAACGATCCAGGAACGCGGCCTGTTGGGGATAGCGGAGGTGGTTGGCAAGGGATTGCAGTTATCCCTGCTTGTCGGTCTCTTCTCGCTACTTCTTGGCGGCGTCCGTCGTCTGCCTTCCGTGTGGGATGGCGCGCCTGTCACCCGGGAGAGCGACTTGTTTGGCGGCAGGCGTCCTTCGGGGAAGGACTTGACGGACCAAGCTCGGCTCATGAAAACGGGCGATGACCGACCTGTCGGAACCGCCGCTTGTTAATGAGGCCCTCGAAGTGGCTCGGGCAACAGTGTCCGAGTCTTCCGAGGCTATTGGCAGAACACTCAGGAGACTAATGACTCTCGCTCAGGTAGCCAGCGCCGCCCGCGCAGGCTGGATGATGATCGTAGCTCTGGCGGTCATGGGCGTTATCGTGGCTGGCGGCTACTCCTGGTCCCAGTCGCCGCTGTACAGCGCGAACGTCCAGTTGTTCGTGTCGGCAACCGGCAGCGACGGTGACGCAAGCCAGTTGAATCAGGGCGGAATTTTCAGTCAGCAGCGGGTTAAATCTTACGCCGACATCGTTGCCAGTCCCGCCGTTACCAAAGCAGTGGTGAGCTCTCTCAACTTGCCGTACACGCCGGAGGAGCTCGCCGCGAATATCAAGGCGGAATCTCCGCTTGATACCGTCTTGCTCGACATCACCGTGACAGACACATCGCCGGAGCGCGCGCGGGACGTTGCAAATGCCGTTGGCGTCGAATTTACTCGATTCATCGACGAAGTTGAAACGCCCCCCGGCAAGCAAAGTTCTCCCGTGAAAGTGTCCGTGACAAGGGAAGCTGTTCTCCCCTCCGAGCCGATCTCGCCGAAGACGACTGTGAACCTGGCCTTGGGGCTGATCGGTGGTGCCTCCATCGGAGTTGGGCTTGCAATCCTGCGGAAATCTCTCGACCGAACCATCCGGACCAAGAATGACGCCATGAAAGCCACCGGGGTCTCCGTTCTCGGCTCGGTTCCGGATGAGCCGAAGGCCAAGGGCGGCCTGTTGATCGTGGATGACCAGGCGACGCCACGTGCCGAAGCGTTTCGACAACTTCGGACGAACATGCGTTTCCTGTCGGTGGACCGGCGAGTCAGCAGCTTCGTGGTCACAGGTTCGCTGCCGGACGAGGGGAAGACGACCACTGCGGCAAACTTCGCGATCGCCTTGGCTCAGGCCGGCCAAAGCGTCGTTTTGGTCGACGCTGATCTGCGTCGGCCCAGCATCGCAGACCTCTTTGCGCTGTCGAACGGCGTCGGCCTGACTAATGTGCTGCTAGGCGACGTGCAGGTCAACCATGCCCTTCAGCAGTGGCGGGGGGACCTCCCGCTCTACATCTTGGCTGCGGGTCCGAAGCCGCCGAACCCGAGCGAACTGCTCGGCTCGGCTCGGCTCCGGACAATGATCGGTTCTCTGGAGGCATCTGGGATGACGGTGATCTTCGACTCGCCGCCACTGCTCCCAGTTACAGATGCGGCGGTTATCGCAGGGGTTACCGGCGGAGCTTTGGTCGTCACCCGGGTTGGACGTACTCGAACAGAGCAGCTGGCTGAGGCCGTCGAATCTCTGCGAACGGTCGGCGCAACCGTGCTCGGCCTTGTCGCGAACCGCGTGAAGGGAACGCGAGAATCCACGTACTACGATTTGTCGCCGCAGCGCCGGACCCGCCCGAGAAGATAGCCATCGGTCCGCGGGAGGGGCTCGGGCGAGAGAAGGGCCGTGGCGATGCTGAAGGAGAGCAGCCTCGGCCCTTCCATAGGGGCGTGCGCGGTATGGCCGGGGTAAGGGGTTACACCACGCCGAGGATCGTCTCGATCGCCTCTTCGATCTGGTCCGCCGCGACGCGGTAGTCCTGTCTCGTCCCACCCATCGGGTCGGCGATGTCGAAGCTCTCGGGCGGCGGTGGCTGCAGGTAACCGCGCCGGTCCTTGGCCACCCGGGCGAGGTTGGCCGCCCGTTCGACCGCGTAGTTCCCGGGCACCTCGTCGGGTTTGAGCCCGCGTACCAGCCACGCCAGTTCTCGCCAGGTGAACGTGTAGGGGAGGGCCGTGGGTACCTGGGCGACGACCTCGTCACGATGCTGGCGAGTGGCGGTGAGGACGAGGTGTGCCCGTGCCACGGCGTCCAGGTCGAGCATCTGGGAGACGAAATGGTCCGCGGACGCACCGCGGCGTTCCAGCTCGGCAACGGCGAACGGCTGCATCGGCCGGCCGGGCGGCCCCTGGGTGCCGCCGCTCGTCACGAAGATCGAGTCGGCTGCCCGGCCGTACCGGTCCCGGAGGCCTGCCTCCATCAGCCGTAGGGCAATGGGTGACCGGGCCTGATTCCCAGTGCACACGTGAATGATGCCCCCCATCGCAGACCTTCCCCCATCGCCACGGCCAGCAGGGAGAAGGATACCTACCGTGCGGGTCGCAGCATCCGGGGTGTGAAGCCGGGCACGTGCATCTATCGCTAAGAGTGGTTGCGAGAGCACTGTCCGTAATGGGCGTCGCTGCAGCGTCGAACGCTCGATTCAGATCCGCCTGCGGGGCGGATAACCGGTCCACCGAACAGCCCATTGGGTCCGCCTTTTCGCTGCTGGCAGCGGCTTCCGCCCAGGTTAAGATCACGAGCGCTGCATGCGGGGAGATTCGCATTTGGAGTAACGTGCACGTCCCCGGCGGCGCTCGTCACAATGACGCGTGGCTGAAGCCCGCGGATTGACGTGCCATTCGCGGGGGAGACGCGCAGGGTGAGTGCTGGACAGAATAATTTGTCGACGACTGTGTTCATGCCGCCTATGCAGATGGGCCGGGGCGGGGTCGACGCGGAAACTCTCGACCTACGGTTACCACCCGGCGGGCTACGGGAAATCAGCACCCAGTCGCCACCGCCCACGGCTCCTGAGCGGGCGACGATCGGCTATCTCCGGGCGTGGATGCTCGTGCTCCCGGTGGACCTCGCCGTCATGTTGGCACCGGTGCCCTTCAACGCCGATCACTGGCGTGGGTTGACGGTCATGGGTCTCCTGACCATCGCCCTGCTGGCCTCCGGCGGCCTCTACCGGTCCCGCCTGCACCTGTCGATCCTCGACGAGGCGCCGGTGATCCTCAGCCGCTTCCTCGTGGCCGCGTCGCTGGTCGCCTTCATCGCGGCCCTCCGGCACGAGAGCTTCGCCAACTTCGGGGGTCTGCTCCGCGCGGCCGCGGTCATGGTCGTGCTGCTGCTCGTCGGCCGGGGCCTCTCCATGTGGACGATCATGATGGGGCGCCGGCGACGGATAGTCGGTCACGCGACCATCCTCGTCGGCAGCGGCCCCGTCGCGGCGGACCTGGCCGAGGTGCTGGCCCGCTACCCCCAGTACGGGCTGCGGGTCGTCGGTTTCGTCGACAACCCGCACCGCGCCGATCAGGCGGTGGGCGACCTCAAGCACCTCGGTGACCTGGACGACCTGACCGCGGCGATGGCGCGGGCCAAGGCCGACGTGCTGCTCATCGCGGACCCGAACATTACCGACAGCCGGTTCGCGGGGCTCCTCCGCCAGGCGATGGCCACCACGTACGACATCCTCGTCGTGCCGCGGATGCACCAGTTCCAGACCCAGACCGAGAGGCCGGACCACATCGGGGCGATCCCGGTGATGCGTATCCGCCCCCCTCGGTTGAGCGGCTGGCGGTGGGCCCTCAAGCGATCGGTGGACGTCGTCTTCAGTGTTCTGGCGCTGCTGGCACTCGCTCCGGTCCTTGCCCTCTGTGCGGTGGCGGTGCGGATCGAAGGCGGGCCCGGGGTCCTCTTCCGTCAGCAGCGGGTCGGCCGGCACGGCAAGCTCTTCGAGGTCCTGAAGTTCCGTTCCATGCGTCCCGCCAACGAGCTCGAGTCGCAGACGACCTGGTCCGTGGCGAACGACAGCCGGGTAGGGCCGGTGGGACGGTTCCTGCGGCGGACGTCGCTCGACGAGCTGCCCCAGCTGTGGAACATCCTGCGGGGCGACATGACGTTGGTCGGCCCGCGCCCGGAGCGGCCGCATTTCGTGGAAGTGTTCTCCGCCACCCACAGCCACTACTCGTGGCGTCACCGCGTCCCCGCCGGCCTCACCGGGCTGGCCCAGGTCAGCGGTCTGCGCGGCGACACCCCGATCTCCGATCGGGCGCGCTTCGACAACTACTACATCGAGAACTGGTCGCTGTGGCTGGACTTCAAGATCCTGCTGCGGACGATCCGCGAGGTCCTGGTCGGCGGCGGCCGGTAGCGGGGAAGCTGGTCGGCTCGTGATCGTCTGGCTGAACGGGGCGTTCGGGGCGGGGAAGACCACGGTGGCGGCCGAGCTGTGCCGGCGGCTGCCGGGCGCGCGGCGGTTCGACCCGGAGTGGATCGGCGGTCTGCTGCGGCGGATCCGTCCGGTACCCACCGGCGACTACCAGGATCTGGCCGCCTGGCGGCGCTGGACGGTCCGGGTCGGTGGGCTCGCGGCCCGCGGCGGCCAGCCGGTGGTCGTACCGATGACCCTGCTCCGGCCCGACTACCGGGCGGAGATCCTCGACGGGCTGCGGGGTCGGCGCGTACCGGTCCGGCACGTGGTGCTGCGGGTGCCGGCGGACGTGCTGCGTGCCCGGATCGACGCCGACCAGATCGAGGCGGGCGCCCAGGGCTGGCGGCACCGGCACGTCGACCGTGCGCTGGTCGAGCTGGACGACCTCGCGGGGCGGGAGCCCGACACGTTCGTGGTCGACAACCACGGCCGGTCTCCGGCGGAGGTGGCCGCGGACATCTGCATCCGGCTGGGCCTGCGCGACTGACGCCCGCTCGGGCCGGTCCTGGCGGCCGGAGCCGGGCGGGCCCGGGGGCTGGGCCGGGCTGGTACGCGGGTGCGGGCGGCGGGCTACCCTAGCGGTGGCCGGCCGCTGTACGTCGGCCGGGTAGTGCCCGCCGTAACACCGACAAACGGGATGTTCGCGTGTTTGACACCTTGAGTGACCGCCTGTCCGGGATCTTCACCAAGCTCCGCGGCAAGGGTCGGCTCACCGACGCCGACATCGACGCCACCGCGCGCGAGATCCGCATGGCGTTGCTGGAGGCGGACGTCGCGCTGCCCGTGGTCAAGGGCTTCATCGCCAACCTCAAGGAGCGGGCCCGCGGCGCGGAGGTCTCCGAGGCGCTCAACCCGGCGCAGCAAATCATCAAGATCGTCAACGAAGAGCTGATCAACGTGCTCGGCGGCGAGGGGCGGCGGCTCCAGTTCGCCAAGCAGGCGCCGACCGTGATCATGCTGGCCGGTCTGCAGGGTTCCGGTAAGACCACGCTCGCCGGCAAGCTGGCCCGCTGGCTCAAGGCCCAGGGTCACCAGCCGCTGCTGGTCGCCGCCGACCTCCAGCGCCCCAACGCCGTCGGGCAGCTCCAGGTGCTCGGTGGCCGCGCCGGCGTCGAGGTGTACGCCCCCGAGCCCGGCAACGGCACCGGCGACCCGGTGCAGGTCGCGCGCGCCTCGATCGAGCACGCCCGCCGGGCCGCCCGCGACATCGTCATCGTCGACACCGCCGGTCGCCTCGGCATCGACGCCGAGATGATGCAGCAGGCCGCCGACATCCGCGACGCCGTCGACCCGGACGAGGTCATCTTCGTCATCGACGCGATGGTCGGTCAGGACGCGGTCCGCACCGCCGAGGCGTTCCGCGACGGCGTCGGGATCACCGGCGTCGTGCTGTCGAAGCTCGACGGCGACGCCCGCGGTGGCGCCGCGCTGTCGGTCCGGGAGGTCACCGGGCAGCCGATCCTCTTCGCCTCCACCGGCGAGAAGCTGGAGGACTTCGACGTCTTCCACCCCGACCGGATGGCCAGCCGGATCCTCGGCATGGGCGACGTCCTCACTCTGATCGAGCAGGCCGAGCAGGCCTTCGACTCCGATCAGAAGGAGAAGATGACCGCCAAGCTGATGGGCGGCGAGCAGTTCACCCTGGAGGACTTCCTCGACCAGCTCATCGCGGTCCGCCGGATGGGCCCGATCGCCAACGTGCTGGCCATGATGCCAGGCATGGGGCAGATGAAGGACCAGCTCGCCGAGCTGGACGACAAGCACTTCGACCGGGTCACCGCGATCATCCGCTCGATGACCCCGGCCGAGCGCACCAACCCGAAGATCATCAACGGCTCCCGCCGGGCCCGCATCGCCACCGGCTCGGGCGTCACCGTGATGGACGTCAACCAGCTGCTCAACCGCTTCGCCGACGCGCAGAAGATGATGAAGCAGATGGGCGGCATGATGGGCCTGCCCGGTGCGGGCCGGCGCAAGGCGACCAAGTCGCCGAAGAACAAGCGCAAGGGCACCAAGGGCGGCGGCCGGCCGCGTACCGGGGCGGGCGCCGGGCTGCCGGGCGGCTTCCCGGGCGGCATGCCGCAGCTCCCGCCGGGGCTGGACCCGGGCGACCTGGCCGGCGGTCAGGGCCTGCCGCCGGGCTTCAAGCTCCCGAAGATCGACTTCAACAAGCTCGGCAAGGGCGACGGCAAGCGCTGACCCCGCACGGGCGGCACCGGCCGCCGGGCCCCGGGCCGGTCGGACCGCCCGGGGCCGGCACGCGCTGCCGGCGGCCTCGCCGACGGCACCGGGCTCGCCGCCGTGGCGGACCGCCCGGGTCGGCCGGGCGGGGCGGCCGGTGTCCCGTGCCGCCACCCGGCCGCACGTCAGCGGTCCGGCGACCGCTTCGGTGGGCGCTGACCCGTGAGGCTCGCCCGCCGCGCCTCCTTCTGCTCGGCGCGGCGGCGCTGCCGCGGTGTCAGCTGCGGCCGGCCACTCTGCCGCAGGTAGTTGGGCACCCGTCGGTCGTTCGGGATGGGCATGCTCATCGGGCGGCCTCCTCGTCGGAATGGATGGTGAGGGGGAGGTCCCGCAATGCAGGCACCTCCTGCCGTTGCGGCTCCCGGGTCAGGGTCGCGGCGAACCGCTCCGGTGCGACCTCCAGGTACGGCGGCGCGTCGCCCTCGGCGTACCCGGCCACGGCGACGGCGACCGGCGTCCGGCACTGCCGGTCCGGGCGTACCTCGATGGTCTGCCCCGGCTGGACCAGGTACGAGGGCCGGTTGACCTTGCCGCCGTCGACGGTGAAGGCGTTGTGGGAGACGAGGTCGCGGGCCTCGTCGACCGAGCGCGCGAAGCCGGCCCGGTGCACCAGCGCGTCCAGCCGCTGTTCCAACTGCCCGACCAGGTTCTGCGCCGCGTCACCCGGTTGCTGGCCCGCCGTCACCACCGCGCGGGTCAGCTGCCGCTGGCGCAGCTCGTACGCGCCCCGGACGTGCTGCTGGTCGCTGTCGCTGAGCTGGTACCCGCGCGGGGCACGCCGCGGTCCGCCCCGGACGCCGATCGGGTGCCGCTGCCGGCGCATGAGGTAGCCGAACGCGGGGTGGATGGGGATCTCGCCGGTGGGCGAGGGACGTACCTTCGTCCGCATCGTTCCTCCCTGACCTCTCGGGGTCCTGTCACCCTCCACCGGCACCGGGTGAGGCCGCCCCACCCGGTCCGGGTGAGCGTGCCGGGCGGACGACCACGCGGGGGCGGCTTCGGCCCGGCCGCACGCGGCGGGGGGAGATCCGGTAGGACTGTGCACATGGCTCTGCATGTGCGCGGTGTGCTCCTGCCCGACGACGAGGTCCGGGACCTGTGGCTGGTCGGCGACCGGGTCACCTTCGAACCGGTGCCCGGCGCCGAGACCGTGGTGGACGGCGGGTTCGTGCTGCCCGGCCTGGTCGACGCGCACTGCCACATCGGCATCGCCCGGGGCGGTGCGCCGATCACCTCGCTCGACGAGGCCCGCCGGTTGGCCCGTACCGACCGGGACGCCGGGGTGCTCGCCATCCGGGACGCCGGCTCGCCGTTCCCGTACCCGGAGCTCGACGACGAGCCGGACCTGCCGCGACTGGCCCGCGCCGGGCGGCACGTCGCCCCGCCGAAGCGCTACCTGCGCGACATCGGCGTGGAGGTCGGCGCGGCCGAGGTGGCCGCGACCGTGGCGGCGCAGGCCGCCGCCGGCAACGGCTGGGTCAAGCTGGTCGGCGACTGGATCGACCGGGGCGTCGGTGACCTGGCGCCGTCCTGGGACGCCGACACGATGACGGCGGCCGTCGCGGCCGCGCACGCCGCCGGGGCCCGGGCCGCCGTGCACACCTTCTCCGAGTCGGCCGTGGAGATCATGGTGCGGGCCGGCGTGGACTCGGTGGAGCACGGCACCGGCCTGAGCCTCGACCTGATCGACCTGATGGCCCGGCAGGGCACCGCGCTGATCCCCACCATGATCAATATCCGTACCTTCGGCGGCATCGCCGACCAGGCGAGGGCCAAGTTCCCCGGGTACGCCGACCACATGCTCGCCCTGCGCGACCGCTTCCCCGAGGTGGTCCGGGCCGCGTACGAGGCCGGGGTGCCGATCTACGTCGGCACCGACGCGGGCGGCGGCATCGACCACGGGCTGGCCGCCGAGGAGATGCTGCTCCTGCACGAGCAGGCCGGAATGTCCGCCGTGGACATCCTCGCCGCCGCCTCCTGGGGCGCCCGCGCCTGGCTCGGCTTCCCCGGCCTGGTCGAGGGCGGCCTGGCGGACCTCACCGTCTACCCCGAGGACCCCCGCCGGGACCTGCGCGTGGTCCGCACCCCCACCCGCACCATCCTCCGCGGCCACCTCATCCACTGACCTTTCCCCACCCGCCGCCTCGCTCCCCGCGCCCGCTTTGCGGCGTGTCGGGCCTTCCCGGCGACCGGACACCCCGACAAGCCGCAAACGGGGG